>CALFSV010000001.1 GCA_937916485.1 uncultured Paracoccaceae bacterium
CACAGGACGACCATCATGGGAATCCTGAATCTGATCAGGGGCGACACGCTCTAATTGAAAATACGGTGACCTGATCTGTCACTTGATGCTGAATGGTTTTCGACAGTAATTAACGCTGCTGAATACGATTTCAGGCGTAGACGTCGATAGGATAGCTCAGGAGGCAATACATTCCATCTGCGCATTATGCAGCCAATATAGGTCGCTCATATCACTACTCGAATTTCGACCTATGATTCAGGTAAGGGTAATCTCCCCATTTTTAACGAGGTGCATCCGTAGAACTTACGCGGCCATTTGCAGTTTCATGGCCGGTGTGATGAAGCCTATGCCCATGTTGGGTCAGTCGTTGTTGTAAGTCCATAGCCATTGCGTGGCTTGATCCTGTGCCTCCTCTATGCTTTCGATGATGTATTGGTCCATCCACTCATGCCGGACGGTTCGATTGTAGCGTTCAACATATGCGTTCTGCTGCGGCTGTCCGAGTTGACTGTGCTGGATAGTGATACCCTGCTTCTCGGCCCATATTCTAAGCTTCTCGCTGATGTATTACGGGCCATTGTCGCCCCAGATTGTGCCAGGTTTGCCGCGCCATTCGATGATGCGGTCCAAGCTGCAGATGACCCGCTCTGCGGGCAACGAGAAGTCAACCTCGATCCCCAGACCCTCACGGTTGAAGTCGTCCAGGACATTCAGCAGCCGAAAAGCCCTGCCGTCGCCGAGGCTATCCGCCATAAAGTCCATGGACCAGGTCACATTGGGCGCGTCTGGCACCGCCAGGGCATCAGGCTTCTCCCGTTTCAGCCGCTTTCGGGGCTTGATCCGCAGGTTCAGTTCCAGCTCGCAGTAGATCCGATAGACGCGTTTATGGTTCCAGGGGTGACCTTTGACGTTCCGCAGATGCAGGAAACACAGGCCAAATCCCCATGTCTTACGCGCGTCTGTCAGCCCCGTCAGCAGATCGGCAATCACCTCGTTCTCGTCCTTTAGCTTTGGGCTGTAACGATAACAGGTCTCGCTGATCCAGAAGGCCCGGCACGCCAGTGCGATGCTGACGCCCCGTCGTTTCACCGCCGTTTCGACCATCTCGCGCCGTTGAGATGGCCGAATTACTTTTTTCCAAGGGCTTCCTTCAACAGATCGTTCTGCATGCTCAGGTCCGCATACATCCGCTTCAGCCGATGGTTCTCTTCTTCCATCGCCTTCAGCTGGCTGACCATCGATGCATCCATGCCGCCATACTTGGCACGCCATTTGTAAAAGGACGCGTCGCTCATCCCATGCTCGCGGCACAGCTCGGCAACCGGAACACCGCTTTCGGCTTGCCGCAGGATCACGATGATCTGCGCCTCAGTGTATCTGCTTGTCTTCATTCGAAATCTCCTCGTTCATCTTGCCGAGAAAATTCTACTTTTGCAGCCCCTTAATTTCGGGGAGGATTACCCTTTTTCGTGCATTACCCCGAGATTGTTCTGTGCAGAGGTGTTGCCCTGCTCTGCGAGTGGGCTCCACTCCTGCAGCGCAACCGCATAGTCCCCCGCGTTGAACGCTCTCAATCCAAAATTGAAGTCCTGAGCCACTAGAGCCGATGGCAGGAGCAAAAAAAGAACGGCTACAGCGCGTAGGTGGTTCAGCATGTGTCGACTTCCCTCTGGAAACACAAAGTTTGCCCAAGTAAATTGAAAAATCAAGCTTACGGATCCATGATGTTTCCTCGAGCCGAAAAGGCCCCTTAATCAAGCGCACAAGAAGGCCACTTCAAATGGCTTCATTCATCTTGTCAGCACCGCAAAGCCAAGGTGGCAAGCCGTCTACAGTGCACCTGAACCGGAGCTTGCGCAGGGCATAGAGAAAAGCTGTGTTTCTCCAGCCGATGCTCGAAGCCGACGCGAGAGAGCCAAGGTGGCAATCCACTTGAAAAACGTCCAGCTCTTGGTCAGCCCGACTTAACAATCTCTCACGGCTCACGGCCCACGCTTCAACGACAGCAAGGTGATCTGAGTTTTTTAACTTCCGACACTGCCAATCCGTACGAGACTTTTTGAGATGGCGCCTGGTTTTTAGGCACGCAAAAGCAGGCACCACGGTGCACATACCATGTCCATGGTATTGACGTGTGATGCCGCTTGATAACAACTTTCAAATCGGTCAGGCAATCCTACGAAGGAGGGTTAGTCATGACAACCAGGTCAAGACGAACTGCATTGCGGTTTTTCCATTGTGAATGCGGCCACAAATTACGCTTTGGAAAAGCTAAATGTGGCTACTGTTGGGATTGGACGCCAATACCAAATAGAACGTCAACATATGTAATTGGATTATGCGTTATGCTTCTCCCGATTTTATATTTAAGCGTTTCTTAATTTCGCCCACATTCTCTGGTAGATCAACCAACTACGATCGACCCAGTCATCAAGACCTTGATTTTCAAAAAGTGTCACGACCGTGATAGTGAACCCCTCGGTTTACTTCTGGAGTGCAGGCTCGGAGCGGCACATCTCAATCCATTGATGTGTTCGCTCGGTGTGTCAGTGGCATATCAAAAATGTGTCTCGAAAGGCCGCCGATGGTTCAAAATTTCATTAATGCTATGGAGTGGCATGACACGGCCATCTTTGTGCTTTCAATGTGCCTATCCGCCCTCTTGGTTTTGGTCGCGCCGATGTTTCCAAGATTTTTTGGCGACGGTAAGCATACAACCGCCATACAGGCCATGCACAATCGCGCTACCCCTCGAGTTGGCGGTATTGCAATTTTTGCAGCCCTGGCGATGAGTTCCATGTTTGCGCCGGTTTTGCTTGCGGACGGCTACAAGCAGTTTGTCCTTGCGGCAGGTATCATATTCTTTGTGGGCCTGCTTGAGGATCTTGGGTTTGGGATCTCTCCCAAGGTTAGACTTCTTGCTGCTGCAGCCGCCAGCCTGACCGCAATTGCGTTGCTCGGCGTCTGGCTGCCGCGGACTGGCATCCCCGGACTTGA
>CALFSV010000002.1 GCA_937916485.1 uncultured Paracoccaceae bacterium
ACGGGATGTGACAAGTAGGGAGGGTTGAGATAATGTTTAATTGATAATTTGAAAAGTATTTTGATCCCCAATTTGCGGCCTCGCGAAAGGTTGGGATAACTCTCGCAAAATAGACCCTCGGCATTTGGAACCCTTTTGCCGAGAGGATCTGCATTGAAGCTAGCATCTAGAATTGGTGTTTTGACCACACTTATCGGGGCTTTGGTGGCCTGTGCCGCGCCCGCCGTGGAAGTGACGCGCAGTCAGCCCCTAACATTCGCGAGTGGCGAGGACTTTCTGAATCCCAACCTGTCCGGGGACCGGATGCTGGCCTACCTCACCGGTTACAGTTTCTGGGATAATACGCCCCCCGGGTCCGCCGCCATCGCCCGTCCCGTCATCCATCGACAGGCCGGGGGGATCGGGACCTATGCGGATCCGATCACCCTTGCTGTCGGCCATCGGATCGTGGGCTCGGTCCAAACTCTCGATTTCCCGGCAGGCACCCGCTTCTATTTCCCCGAACTGCGCCGCTATGCGATTGTCGAGGATGTCTGCGGCGATGGCCCCACGCCTCAGAACGGGCCCTGCCATATCGGGTATAACGGTTTGCCCTGGCTTGATATTTACGTCGGAGGCGAAACGGTGGAAGCCTCGGTGTCCCATGCCTGCATGTATTCGATCACGCGGGTTCACCAGGTCATCCGCGACCCCAGCCCGGGGTATCCGGTCATTGCCGGTCCGTTGACCGAAACTGGCTGCGCCGTCTGAGGCCATCCTGCCCCATGCTTGCCGACCCGGTCGGGGCCTGCCAGTGTCAAAGCAGGCGGGCCTTGCCCGGGGTGGATTTAGCCAAGGGGGGTAGGCCATGGCGCAGACAGGATGGGGCATCATTGGTTCGGGGCAGATCGCCCAGAACTTTGCCGATGGATTGGCGGAATCGGCGTCTGGCAGGCTTATGGCCATTGCCAGCCGTTCGGCCGACCGGCGACAGGCCTTTGGCGACCGGAACGGGGTGCAAGCGGCCAACCGCCACAGCACCTATGCCGCCCTTGTCGCCGATCCCAAGGTTGATGCCGTCTACATCTCGACCCCGCATCCCTGGCATGCAGAGCTTGCCCTTACGGCGATCCGCGCCGGTAAGCCTGTGCTGGTGGAGAAGCCCGCCGGTCTGAATGCTGCAGAGGTTGTCACGATTGCCGACGCCGCCCGGCAGGAAGGCGTCCTGTTCATGGAAGCTTTCATGTACCGCTGCCACCCGCAAATTGCCCGGCTTGTCGCCCTGATCCGGGAGGGGGCCATCGGCGAGGTGACGCATATACGCACCGCCTTTGGCTTTGCCGCGCCGCGCGATGCCGCGTCGCGACTGTACGACCCGGCGCTTGGCGGGGGCGGCATTCTTGATGTCGGGGGCTACCCGATGTCGCTGGCCTGCCTTGTGGCCGGGGTCGCCGGGGGGGGCACCTATGCCGAACCTGATGAGGTCAGCGGAACCGGCATCATCGGGCCGACCGGGGTGGACGAGGTCGCCTATGGCCTCTTGCGCTTTGCCAATGGCATCACCGCCGAGATTGCCTGCGCGGTGGCGCGGAACATGACCAATTCGGCCGAGGTCATCGGGACCGAAGGGCGCATCCTTCTGCCCGATCCTTGGGTGCCGGGGCGAAACAAGGGCCCGTCCGACGCGGTGATCGAGGTCACGACGCAGGCAGGCACGCGGGTTGAGCATCTCAACCACCCCGAACATCTGTTTACCTTTGAGGCAGAGGTGGCCAGCCGCGCCGTGGCCGAAGGGGCATTGTCGGCCCCTGCGCCCGCCCTGTCGCCCGCCGACAGCATTGCCAACGCCCGGTCGCTTGACCGGTGGCGGCAGGCGGTCGGCTATAGGACGCTGGCCGATCAGCCGACACAGACCCGCCGTCTGTCGGGGACTTTGCCAAAGGGCTTGCCCGCCATGCGCAAGATCGCGGTCGAGGGGGTAGCAACACCGATGTCCCAGCTGATCATGGGCTGCGACAATCAGGATGGCATTGCCGGCGGGGCCATCGTCTGGGACGCCTGGATGGAGGCTGGGGGCAACGCGTTTGATACCGCCTTTGTCTACGGTGGCGGCCGTCACGAGTCCGTGTTTGGCCAGTGGATCGCCTCGCGCGGGGTGGCCGACGAGGTGGTCGTGATCGGCAAGGGTGCCCACAGTCCCTATTGCCTGCCCGGCGCGATCGAAGCGCAGCTGGATATATCGCTGGGGCGTCTGGGTCTTGATCGGGTCCCTGTCTATATCATGCATCGGGACAATCCCGACGTTCCGGTGAGTGAGTTCGTCGATGCGCTTAACCAATTGCACAGGGCGGGGCGGATTGGGGCCTTTGGCGGCTCCAACTGGTCGGTGGCGCGTTTGGAAGAGGCCAATGCCTACGCCGCGGCGCATGGACTACAGCCCATGCGCTTTCTCAACAACAACCTGTCGCTGGCGGTGATGGAACGGGCCGTCTGGCCGGGGTGCATCACCTCGCACGATCCCGCCACGCTGGCCTTCCTTGCCGACACCGGCACGGTCCATGTCAGCTGGTCGAGTCAGGCGCGGGGCTATTTTCTGCCCGAAGCGCTGCGTGACCGGCTCCCGCCCGAGACGGCGCCCGACACCTGCTTTGGCAGTCCCGACAACGCAGAGCGACGCCGCCGGGCCGAGGTTCTGGCAGCGCGTCACGGTGTCAGCGCCAACAACATCGCGCTGGCCTGGGTGCTGGCGCGTCCGTTCCCGTCGCTTGCCCTTGTCGGTCCGCGCAGCGTGGACGAGATCGCGACAACCCTTCCAGCCATGGGACTGACCCTTTCGGCGGCCGAGCTTGACTGGCTCGACCTGGCCCTGGGGAGCGAAGGACTCTAGGGTAGGGGAATGTGGATCGCCTGGGACAAACGCCGCGGACGAAATGGTTCCAACGCCCTGCCTGTGGCAAAGCGGGCCATTGTGGAACATGACCCGCGCTCGCTCTGGGTCGGCCCCGGGGGTCGATCCGGCAGGCGCACGGTTGGTCCCGATCGCGCTTTGGCCGGCTCTCGCGCCCGGTAGAGCCGGATTGACCTCGCCAAGCGCCAGTTGGTCGACGCTCGGTTGCGCGGGTCCTTGCCGCACCCCATCCGGACGGAAGGTCCGTGGATGGTGGCGGTGGACAAGATCGACCGGGACAAGAGGCAGCCGGATCGGTAGCCTGCTGTTCCGATCAAAGGCAGTTTGGGCAAACCTGCAATAGCTCAAACTGGGCTGCATAACCGATCTGATCCACAACCTGGGGCGATAAAGGGTCTCTGCGCCGTTTCCTTGGGCAATGGGGACCTGAATGGCCCCGAATGCTACCTTTGTCACGATATATGGGCAAATTGCAGTAGAGCTTGGCCAGCGCTTGTGTGACACAAGGGGCCAAGCAGTTCGGAAGGCCACCATCCCTCATGTCCATCCTCGCCAGTATTCACCATCTGACGCACTATAAGTACGACCGTCCCGTCACGCTTGGCCCCCAGGTCATCCGCCTGCGGCCGGCCCCCCACAGTCGGACAAGGGTGCTGTCCCATTCGCTCAAGGTGTCGCCGGCCAATCACTTTGTGAACTATCAGCAGGACCTTTATGGCAACTGGCTGGCCCGCTACGTGTTTCCCGATCCGGTGTCCGAATTGAAGGTCGAGGTTGATCTGACCGCCGACATGACGGTTTACAACCCGTTCGACTTTTTCGTCGAGGCGCAGGCCGAGGAATGGCCCTTCGAGTATCCCGAGGATATCGCCGAAGACCTGACCATCTATCGCAACTGCGAACCGGCCGGGCCGCTTCTTGCCCAATTTCTGGCGACCGTCCCGCGCGATCCGATGCGCACCGTCGACTTTATCGTCATGCTGAATGCCAAGGTCGCGAATGACATCGGCTATGTCATCCGGCTGGAGCCGGGGGTGCAGACCCCGGAAGAGACACTTGGCACCGCCCTTGGGTCTTGTCGCGATTCAAGCTGGCTTTTGGTCAATGCCCTGCGCCACCTTGGGTTTGCCGCCCGGTTCGTGTCGGGCTACCTGATCCAGCTCAAGCCCGATCTGGTGGCCATCGACGGGCCGGCCGGGGCCACCCACGACTTTACCGACCTGCATGCCTGGTGCGAGGTTTATCTGCCCGGCGCCGGTTGGGTCGGCCTTGACCCGACGTCGGGCCTTTTGACTGGCGAAAGCCACATTCCCCTGTCCGCCACCCCGCATTACCGCAACGCCGCCCCGATCTCGGGCATGGCGAGCTATGCCGAAGTTTCGTTCGACTTCGATATGCAGGTGTCGCGGGTGGCCGAACATCCGCGCATCACCAAGCCGTTCTCGGATGCCTCCTGGGATGCCCTGAACGCGCTGGGCCACAAGGTCGACAAGGCGCTGGCCGATGGGGACGTCCGCCTGACGATGGGCGGAGAGCCGACGTTTGTCTCGATCGACGATTTCGAGGCAGAGGAATGGAACACCGGTGCGGTGGGTCCCACCAAACGCATCTTTGCCGATGCCCTGATCCGCCGGCTGCAAGCCCGCTTTGCCCCCGGTGGCTTTCTCCATTACGGGCAGGGAAAGTGGTATCCGGGCGAAACTTTGCCCCGCTGGACCTTCAGCCTTTACTGGCGGCGCGACGAGAAGCCGATCTGGCACAACCCTGATCTGATTGCCCCCGAAAAGACCGAGGCTATTGCGACCAAGGCTCAGGCCGAGGCGCTGTTGCAGACGATGGCCGAAACCCTTGGCGTGCCCTCGGAAAATGTAATGCCTGCCTTTGAGGATCCGGCCGAATGGATCGTTAAGGAAGGCAACCTGCCCGAAAACGTGACGCCCGAAAACTCGAAGCTTAAGGACGCAGAAGAGCGGAACCGGATCGCCCGCGTCTTTGGGCGCGGTCTGACCGAACCCTCGGGCTACGTCCTGCCGGTTCAGCGCTGGCAGGCCCGCGCCCATGGCGGCAAGTGGGCGTCTGAAAAGTGGAAGCTGCGCCGGGGTCACCTGTTCCTTGTGCCCGGTGACAGCCCGGTGGGCTACCGCCTGCCGCTGGGGTCGCTGCCGCATGTGCCCGAGGCGGCCTATCCCCATGTCGTCCCCTCGGACCCCTTTGAGGATCGCGGCCCCTTGCCGGACTTTGCGACCGGGGCCGATGGTCCGGCGCAGCACCGGCAAGAGAGGGGACGCTTTACCGCGTCGGAACCGGTGCAGGAGCGGGTCGAACAGGTTATCGGCGATCTCGATGGAACCGTCCGCACCGCGATCGGCGTTGAGCCGCGCGATGGTCGTCTGTGCATCTTCATGCCGCCGGTTGAGGCGGTTGAGGATTACCTCGAACTCGTCGCCGCCGCCGAGGCCGCCGCGACCGCCCTTGGCCTGCCGGTCCATATCGAAGGCTATGGCCCCCCTAGTGATCCCCGCCTGAACGTTATCCGCGTTGCCCCCGATCCGGGCGTGATCGAGGTCAACATCCATCCCGCCCATAACTGGCAGGACTGCGTCAACATCACCGAGGCGGTCTATGAAGAGGCCCGGCAGATCCGGCTGGCCGCCGACAAGTTCATGATCGACGGCCGCCACACCGGCACCGGGGGTGGCAACCATGTGGTCGTCGGTGGCGTGACACCCAGTGACAGCCCCTTCCTGCGGCGGCCTGACCTGCTGGCCAGCCTGATCCGGCATTGGAACCGGCACCCCTCGCTGTCCTACCTGTTCTCGGGCCTCTTCATCGGCCCGACCTCGCAGGCCCCCCGGATCGACGAGGCGCGGTTGGATTCGCTCTATGAGCTTGAGATTGCCTTGTCCCAGGTGCCGATCCCGGGGCAGGGGGCGGCGCCCCAACCTTGGCTCGTTGACCGGCTGTTCCGCAACCTTCTGGTTGATGTGACCGGCAACACCCACCGGGCTGAGATCTGTATCGACAAGCTTTATTCCCCCGACGGCCCGACAGGTCGTCTGGGGCTGGTCGAGTTTCGCGGCTTCGAGATGCCGCCAAACCCCCGCATGAGCCTTGCCCAACAGCTCCTTCTCAGGGCGATCATCGCGCGGATGTGGAAAAGCCCGCTCACCGGCAATCTGTCACGCTGGGGCACAACACTCAGCGACCGGTTCATGCTGCCGCATTTCGTCTGGGCCGATTTCCTTGATGTGCTGGCTGACCTGCGCGACCACGGCTTTGACCTTGATCCCGCCTGGTTCGAAGCGCAGGCCGAGTTCCGCTTTCCCTTCTGTGGCGAGGTTGAGGTCGAAGGCGTCAAGCTGGAGCTTCGCCAGGCCCTCGAGCCCTGGCACGTGCTGGGCGAAACCGGGGCCATCGGCGGGACCGTGCGTTATACGGACAGCTCGGTCGAACGGTTGCAGGCCAAGCTGACGACCTCTGACCCTGACCGCTATATCGTGACCTGCAACAAGCGGCGGATGCCGATGCAAAAGACAGGCACCAATGGCGTGTCCGTGGCAGGCCTGCGCTACAAGGCCTGGCAGCCGCCCCTGGCGCTGCACCCGGTCTTGCCGGTGGATGCTCCTCTCACCTTTGACATCTACGATACCTGGACCGGGCGGGCGCTGGGCGGTTGCACCTATCATGTCGCCCACCCCGGCGGGCGGAACTACGACACCTTCCCCGTCAACGGCAACGAGGCCGAGGCGCGGAGGCTGGCCCGGTTTGAACCCATGGGTCATACCGCCGGCTTCTATGAGCCAGTGAGCGAGACGCCCCATCCGGAATGCCCGATGACGCTGGATCTGCGGCGTTCTCCGGGGATGTGATGTCGATCCGTCCCGCCTCTGCATCCGCCAGCGCATCGCTTTTTGCGCGGTATGAGCCTTTGTCGGGCGTTCCCGATGAACTAAGCGATGTGAACGGCACCATGCGACCAGCATGGGCGGGGCTGATCGAGCACCTGTCCTCGCTTGGTCCTGCCGATATCGCCCATGATTTCGCCCGGGGTGAGCAGCACTTGGCAGACGCGGGCGTGTTCTTTCGCCGCTATGGCGACACGACGCTGTCCGGGCGGGATTGGCCCTTTAGCCCGATCCCGGTCATCCTGCCTGAGGCCGAATGGCGCGACATCAAGGTCGGGTTGGTCCAGCGGGCCGACCTCCTCGAGCATGTCGTGGCGGACCTCTATGGCGAGAACCGGCTTGTAGCAGAGGGGCTCTTGCCCGCCGGCTTGGTCGCCCAGAACCCTGAATGGCTGCGGCCGATGGTCGGGGTCACGCCCCGGTCTGGGCGGTTCTTGCATTTCATCGCCTTCGAGATCGGGCGCGGCCCGGATGGCCGTTGGTGGGTTCTGTCGGATTTGACCGACGCGCCCTCGGGGGCTGGTTTTGCCCTTGAAAACCGGGTTGCGACGACGCGCGTCTTTCCCGACCTTTACCGCAAGACCCCGGTCCATCGGCTGGCCGGGTTCTTTCGCTCCTACCGCGACGCGCTTGAACACCTGCGTGGCAGCGAGGGGGGGAGTGCGGGTATCCTCACGCCTGGTCCTTTGACCGATACCTATTATGAACAGGCCTATATCGCCCGATACCTGGGCCTGCCGCTGTTGGAAGGCGGCGACCTGACCGTCGAGGATGGCCGCCTGTGGGTCCGCACGGTCAAGGGGCTGGCGCCGGTCGATGTCCTGTGGCGACGGATGGACGGGATCTGGGCCGATCCGCTCGAACTGCGAGAGGATAGCCAGCTTGGCACACCGGGCCTGATGTCCGCGATCCGGCAAGGTCAGGTCACGATGGCCAACGCGCTGGGCGTGGGCGTGCTTGAGACCCAGGCCCTGATGGCCTTTCTGCCCCGTATCGCGCGGGCCGTGACAGGTGCGCCGCTTGCCATTCCGAACGTGGCCACATGGTGGTGCGGTCAATCGAGCGAGCTGGACCACGTCCGGGCCAATGCCGCCCGCATGATGATCGGGCCGGCGATGTCGACCCGCATGCCCTACGAGACCGCGGCAACCCACGCCATAGGTGGGCAGATGCGAGGGCATGGGGATCAGTCGTTGGATGACTGGCTTACCCGCAATGCCGGGGGGCTGATGGCCAAGGAACTCGTAACCCTCTCAACCACCCCTGTGTTTCAAGACGATCGCCTTGTGCCCCGCCCGATGACGATCCGGGTCTTTCTGGCCCGAGGGCGCGACGGATGGGAGGTCATGCCCGGCGGATTTGCCCGGGTTGGATCGACGACGGATACAACCGCAATATCCATGCGCGAAGGTGGGGCGGTGGCCGATGTCTGGGTGGTGGCCGATAGTGCGGTCGAACCCGTCTCGATGCTCGCCCCTCCTACGGCGCCCTTCGTGCGGACCGCGGCTGGCCCGTTGCCAAGCCGGGCGGCCGACAACCTTTTCTGGCTGGGCCGCTACGTTGAGCGGACAGAGGGGCTGTTGCGACTGGTCCGGGCCTATCACAGCCGGCTGGACGAGGTGGCGCCAGAGCCGCTTCTGGCCCTGATCCGGGATAGCCTGGCCAGCTACGGAGTAACGGCCGATGAGGCGCTGCCCAAGGGACTGCGCGACACCCTTGCCTCGGCCGTCAACAGCGCGAGCCAGATCCGCGACCGCTTTAGCGTAGATGGCTGGGCCGCGCTCAAGGATATGGAAAAGTCGATGTCCCGGATCGCGCGCACCGCCGACCCCGGTAATGATGCCGCCTTGGTGATGAGCGTGATGCTGCGCAAGATTGCCGGTTTCTCAGGGTTGGTACACGAAAACATGCACCGCACAGCCAGCTGGCAGTTCCTGACCATCGGGCGATCTTTGGAACGGGCAGCCATGATGACCGACCTTCTGGCAGCCGTCACGGGCCCGGAGGCGCCGGAAGGCGGCCTTGATCTCGCGATCGAGATCGGGGACAGCATCATGACCCATCGCCAGCGCTATGCGGTGATCACGACCCGCGACACTGTCCTCGATCTTTTGGTGTTGGACGAATCCAATCCCCGGTCAGTCCGATTTCATCTGGATGTCATCCGCAAGCGGCTTGCCGACCTGACCGAGGCGGACGGGACGGGAAAGTTGTCGGTCATTGATCGGCAGGCGTTGGCCGTCCAAAGTTCTGTCGCGATTCAATCCGTCGCGCTTTTGGATGCCAAGGCCCTGCGCAAGGCGAATGCGGATATCCTGGCCCTGTCACCGGCGCTTGGCGCTGCCTTTCTACAATAGGGGCCTGCGGTGATCTACGATATCAAGCTGCGGATCGGATATGACTACACCAGCCCTGTCGGGGGGGGACGTCATGTGGTCCGGGTGCTGCCGCTTGAGATACCCGGCCAACAGCGGGTGATCGCAAGCCTGTTGTCGGTATCGCCCGAACCCGAAGAGCGGCGGGATCGGACCGACTTTTTCGGCAACGGCGTCACTGAATTTGCCTTGCGCAGGCCACATGGCGCAATAAGCGTCACGGCCCAGTGCCGGGTAGAGCGTCTTCTTGGCCACTTTGCACCGGGTGAGGCTGTTGCCGGGACGTCCCTGGACGCACTGGCGGCTGAGGTCGGGGGCTGCCGTGACCTTGGCCCTTCTTCGCTCGTCCACTTTGCCGCTCCCTCGGCCCGGGTTCCCTACAATGCCCAGATGACCCAGTTCGCCCGATTGCAGCTGCACGACGGTATGACGGCCGCCGAGGCTGTGGTGGCCATCGGCCGGGCCTTGCACGCGCATATGAAGTTCGATCCCAAGGCAACGACCGTCGATACGCCTGCTGCCGACGCCTTTGCCCGGCGGCGGGGGGTGTGCCAGGACTTCAGTCATATCATGATTGCCTGCCTGCGGGGGATTGGCATCCCGGCAGGCTATGTCAGCGGGTATCTGCGGACCCTTCCCCCCAAGGGACAGCCCCGGCTTGAGGGGGCGGATGCCATGCACGCCTGGGTCCGGGCCTGGTGCGGGGCAGGGCGCGGTTGGGTGTCATTTGATCCCACCAACGATATTGCCGTGGGAATCGATCATGTGACCGTGGCCCATGGCCGGGATTATGCCGATGTGTCCCCGATACGGGGGATTTTGCGAATCTCGGGCAGCCAAACAGGGCATCAGGCGGTCGATATGCGGCCTGTCCTGCCAGCCTGATAGCGCCCAAACCCGCAGCAGTTTGGCGGCAAAGCTATGCAAACAAGGGGTTAGAGAGGGCAGGGGGCGAATTTGTCAGAAACCTGCAAAAAACCTCTTGCGGCCCCCGGCCACTCACCCTAAAAGCCCCTTCACCGGCGGCGCTGAGGCGCACGTTGGTGGCGCGATCGGGTCTGAGAGG
>CALFSV010000003.1 GCA_937916485.1 uncultured Paracoccaceae bacterium
ATGAAAAGTGCAGATCGGCGAGGGTCTATGTGATCATCAGGGATGGAACAGTTAGCATCATCGGCCTGGAGTTGACCAAGAACGTGTTTCAGGCTCATGGCGCCGGAGCCGACCGCTTGGTTGTATTCCGGCGCAAATTGTCGCGCGCGGCTACTGAAGTTTTTGGGTGAGCAGCCGGTTTGCGTGGTGGCGATGGAGGCTTGCGCCAGCGAGCACCACTGGCGTCGGGCAATCGGTGCCCTTTGCCACAAGGTACGGCTGATCCCACTGGCCTATGTAAAACCGTTCCTGAAGCGGCAGAAAAACGAAATGGCCGATGCCGAGGCGATCGCGGAGGCCGCGTCGCGTCCGACCATGCGGTTCGTGGCCGTTTAGAGCGAGGATCAACAAGCGGCGGCCATGACGTATCGCACGCGTGATCTGCTGGTTCGGCAGCGCACCCAGGCACCGTAGTCATCTTTGACAATCTCGCCAGAAACAAGAATGCCGCTGCCGCCAAAGCCATGCTCGAATCCGGATGCTGGTCCCTGTTCCTGCCAACATACAGCCCAGACCTGAACCCAATCGAGATGGCCGTCTCGAATCTCAAGGACGGCCTGCGCAAGATAGGAGCGAGAACATTCACCGACAAGTTCAGTGCTCTTGCGGAAATATGCGACCGCTTGTCCCCGGACGGGTGCTGGGAATTTCTTCAAGGCTGCCAGATATGTCTTAGGCTAAAAGTCGGATGCTTTAAGGAAGCCAAATGTGCCTTTCGCTGGACGTGGCTGTCATGCCGGAAGTTCCGCGACAACGAGGTACGGCTGCAACTGCGCGCGCTGACCTATAACCTGGCCACTTTCCTGCGCTGCATCGAGCTGCCTGAGGCCATGGCCGAATGGTCGTTGACCAGGCTAAAACTGAAAATGATCAAGATTGGGGCGTGTTGTGCGTTACGCCCGTGCCATCACCTTCCAGTTGGCCGAGATGGGCGTCACTTGTCTGATGGTGCGCGCAACACTCGCCGCCAACTGACGATTGCGAACGCCATCACCAAGCGCATAACTGCGATCCGCGCCCAAACTGAACGAAAGTGGCAGGACAGGTCTGTCCGCTGCGCTGAAAACACCCCGCCTGGGCAAGGTCTCGGCGGCGTCTGGGTCTGATCCGCCCTGTCGCAGCAGCTTGCCTGCCTGCAGAGGCTGGTTGGCGCGAAGAAGAATTTTCACTCGGCCAGCACCAGTCATTCTTTACGTCAAGCTGCATACCACTTGGGGAATATTGGTCTAGAATTGTACCGTCAGATCCTGAATGTCGCGGCAGCTTTCGGGCAGGCCCTCGCCAGCCTGTTTCTGATGGAAACCCGGCGTCAGCTGGGGTGGCGTGCCCATCTGGTGGGTTTCGCCGTGGACGGGGGCGGAGCCGGCACTTTTCGCCAGATTGGTTAGACCAAAGTCTGAGGGCTGGCGAGGGGTATATGGCGTCACGCGCAGCCCAAGATTGCGGCCCTTGGTTGCCCCGTGAGAATAAATTAATGCATTGATATATATGTAGGATATCACACCCAATCCATCGGAAATAGGGTGAGCACAACTGGTCATACGCGTGGATTATTGTGTCCAAAAGTTGGCAAGAATCAGACTTTGGTCCTAGTCTATTTCGAGCAGAAGGTCGCATCTTTAGCCCTACTGATGGCCGTTCCGCGATACGGCATGACCGGATTATCGTGGATAAATTAGGGGGCACGCGAATACAGCGTCCGGCCATTTCGTCCTTGGGACGCAAGACCGCTGTCAAGTTCGTATGCCATTATTTTTGATATTTTGCCTGCGCTACTGCCATGGCAGGCCGAGCCACCCAGAAGGGCGATCTGTGATTCATTTGATCATATCTTGTCTGGTCTTTCGCCGGTTGGCGAGCGCGACGGGGGCCTATGCGTGGTGAGGATTCTTGCCCGTTTTTGTGCCTTGTTCGCCCGCTATGCTGCGGCGCATCAGACCCTCTTAGGCCCTGGATTTGGGCTGACCGATGGTGCAGGGCGCCGGATCGGGATGGTTGAGAGCGTCCATCTGGGGATGAGCAGGGTCCGGGTGACCGGCTGGGCGATGGCCGAGCGGATTACCCTGCAGGGCGGGCTGTCCAAGGTGTCGACCCAACCGTCCCGGCTCCGTGCAGATGTGGCTGATCAACTTGGCGATGGCGCTTTTGTCGCAGAGGCCAATGTTGGTTTTGAGCTGCGTATGCTGCGCCCCGAGATGACCGCTGCCCGGCCGTTGATCCTGCTTGTAAGCCCCCAAGGGGCAGGAGAGGCCGGATCAGTGACGCCCGAGGTCTTTGTGTTACCTCTGCCCCGTTCGCCATTTACACAAATCCGCCTTATGGTGTCTTTCGGGCTCTGCCTGATCCGGCTGATCCCTGACCTTGCTACCTGGGTGTTGACCCGCGACCCCAAGATACGGGCCCGGGTAAAACGCGTGTTGGGACTGGACCCTGTTCCCCAGGCCGGGCTCATCGACCGCCGGATATTGTCTGTGCCATCAGGTCTGCCCTCTGACGGGGGCAGGGGGGGTGCGCCGATCACCATCATCCTGCCCGTCTACAACGCTTTTGACCTGCTGGCCGAGGTCATTGACCGGGTTGTCGCCCACACCGATCTGCCCTGGCATCTTGTAGTGATCGAGGATTGTTCAAGCGATGATCGGGTCCGGCCCTGGCTGCGCGACCGCACCGCCCGCGCCGATCTGGCAGGCCAGGTCACCCTGATAGAGAATGCCGCCAACCTGGGCTTTATCGGCAGCGTGAATGCCGGGCTGGCTGTCGGATTGGAGCGGGGCCATGATGTGGTCCTGCTCAATTCTGATGCCCTTGTGCCTGCGGGCTGGGCAAGCCGGTTGCTGGCCCCCCTGCGCCGGGACAACACCGTGGCCACGGTCACGCCGATGTCGAATGACGCCGAGATATTTACAGTCCCCGTGCTTTGCCGCCGGATGGCAATTGAACCGGGGATGGGGGACGCCATCGATGCCGTTGCCGCAAGGCTTGATCTGGTCAGCACCTGCGCCGTTGCCCCGACGGGGGTGGGATTTTGCATGGCGATGGGGATCAGCTGGCTTCGTCGGCAACCCAGCCTCGATACCGCGTTCGGGCGCGGCTATGGCGAAGAGGTCGATTGGTGCCAGAAGGTGCGGGCCCAGGGAGGGCGGCACCTGGGGCTGGGCCAGCTTTTCGTGGAACATCGCGGTGGCACCAGTTTCGGATCCGAGGACAAGCTGCGCCTAGTAGCCAACAATAACGCCATCATTGCCAAACGGTATCCGTCCTATGATGGTGAGGTGCAGACCTTTATCCATGCCGACCCGCTGGCCAGTACCCGACTGGCGCTGGCTATTGCCTGGGCCGGAGCCTGGTCGACAGCCTCCGTGGCAAAGTTGGCGGACGCGGCCGCTGTGCCCATCTACCTGGCCCATACGCTTGGCGGGGGCGCTGACAAATACCTCGAAGAGCGGATTGCCAGCGATCTGGCGTCTTTGGGCAGGCCCTCGGTTGTGTTGCGGGTCGGGGGCGCCGCTCGCTGGCAAATCGAGGTGATCAGCACTGAGGGTACGACCGCCGGGGCGACCGATGACTTCGATCTGGCCATGGCCCTCCTCGCACCACTGCGC
>CALFSV010000004.1 GCA_937916485.1 uncultured Paracoccaceae bacterium
GAAAATGGGATAAAACTATCCCAGTTGGTGGACCACTTCAGTGGGGGCACTCCAGTGGTCGAAGCGGACATTGCTCCAGCTGGTTGTGACATGACAGTCATCGCATGTGTTCGACGACGGGATATGATCGCCCGGCTTGCCGGTCGCGGTGTTGCCATTGTGGCAAGATGCGCAAGAGCCGGTGACCGACGCGTGGTCAAAGCGGACGTTGGTCCAGCTGGTTGTGACATGACAGTCATCGCAAGAGTTGGACGACGCGATGTGGTTCCCGGGCTTGCCGGTCGCCGTGTTGCCATTGTGGCAGGTGACGCAAGACCCGATGACCGCGCTGTGGTCGAAGCGGACATTGCTCCAGCTGGTTGTGACATGACAGTCATCGCAAGAGTTGGACGACGGGATGTGATTGCCCGGTTTGCCGGTGGCGGTGGTGCCATTGTGGCAGGACACGCAGGACCCGGTGACCGAGGAGTGGTCGAAGCGGACGTTCGTCCAACTCGTCGTTACGTGGCAATCATCACAAGAGTTGGACGACTGGATATGGTTGGCCGTTTTGCCTGTCGCGGTCGACCCGTTGTGACAGGACACGCAAGACCCCGTCACCGCTGCGTGATCCATCCGGACCGTGCTCCAGCTTGTCGTGGTATGACAATCGCTACAAGCAGTGGTCGCCGGAATATGGTTGGCAGACTTCCCGGTGGCCGAGGTTCCGTTGTGGCAGGTGATGCAAGAGGCGATCGTGGCCGAGTGATCCATCCGGACGTTGGTCCAGCTTGTCGTCAGGTGGCAGCTTTCGCAGGTGTTGGTGGTTGAGATATGCTGTGCCGATTTGCCTGTCGCTGTCGCGCCATTGTGGCAGTCCACACAGCTCCCAAGGGCCTGCGAGTGATCAAAACGCACGTCAGCCCAGCTTGTGACGACGTGGCAGGACAGGCAGTCGTTGGTGGTCGAGGGGTGCGAGGCCGACGGGCCAGTCGCCGCACGACCGTTATGGCAGTCCGCGCAGGTCCCGATCGCTGCGGCATGGTCAAACCGGACGGTGGTCCAGCTCGTTGTCAGGTGGCAGGCGGAACAGACATTGGTCGTTGCAGGGTGGTTCGCGCTCTTGCCACGGGCGGTCGAACCGTTGTGGCAGCTGACGCAGTTTCCGGTGACATTGCTGTGGTCAAAGCCGACCGCGTTCCAGTTCGTGGTCGTATGGCACTGGCTACATTCATCCGAGGCCGGCGGGTGATCTTCTGTCTTGCCGTCGGCAATGACGCCGTCATGGCACCCGACACAGGTGGCGGGCGTCTCCTCGAACACGCCGCCGACGTGGCAGGTGTCACAGGCAAGCGGCGCGTGCGCCCCATCAAGGGCAAAGCCCGTAGCCGCGTGATCAAACCCGGGCAATTCCTGCGCCGGACCCGGCGCCTGGACCAGGGTCGGGGACCCAAAGTCAGGAATGTTCAGGCTGTCGGTTGTTGTGGTCTGGGCAAAAGCGGGCGGGGAAAGCAAAATGAAGGTAAGGACCAGAAGTCCAAGAGTGGACGCAATAAATGCCACACTCCGACCAGCCAACACACACTTCAAAAAGGGCAAAATCTGCCGCATACCATCCCGTCGTCGAGCCCGTCTTATTTTGATATGGCGTCGCCGGGCCCACATAGCCGCGCCATACGTCAAGAACGTTGGCAGGCAATTGGTCGATAGCAAAAAGTGTTCCAATTAAACAAAATTTCGGCACGACCGGCCACCCGCGAACGAAATTGCAATTCGTCCCCTACGCTCTTTTGTACCTCACAGGTGCGTGAGGCGAAATAAACAAAAGTTTAACATGGGTAAATTTGATATTTCGTATTGTGCAGTTTGGCCAAAATGTCGCATTTTCTAGTGTCTCAATTGGAAAAAAAGCACATATCTCTCCTCCTCGGCGGTTTTCCGCAATCGGCAAGACACCGCTTGTCATAACTCCGCTTTCACCCAAAATCCCTAAGATCGATCTCCCCGGGATCGGCAAACGCTGGCTGATCGCCTCCCCAATCAACCGCCAACGACTCAGTCCGCTCGGGGCTTGTCTGCCGGCCTCTGACCGCTACCGTTGCGAAACGCGGTGATCGGCCAGACGGGCCCATTGGCGTCGAAGAAAAAAGGGGCGGATGCCATGACGATCAACACAACGGCAATCTCGGCCGGTCAGGCTTTGGCTGCGTTGCGGGTGGGATATGCCGCCCAGTCCGCCGGTGATCTGACCGCATCATGGATGCTGCATGGCCGCCCCGGAATTGGAAAAACCGATATTGTCCAGCAACTTGCGAGGGAAACTGGAAGCCGCCTTTTCGATCTGCGCCTCACGACAATCGAACCGCAAGACCTGCGCGGCCTGCCGTTTTACGATCATGCGACAAAGCGCACGGTCTGGTACCGGCCTGAGGATCTGCCGGACGATCCGAAAAACCCAGCGATCCTGTTTCTGGACGAACTGACGGCCGCAGCCCCATCGCTGCAACCCACCGTCTATGGACTTTTGCAGGAGCGTCGGGTCGGGCGGCACCAACTGCCCGCGACAACATTCATCGTGGCGGCAGGCAATGCCGTCGAAGATGGCGCTGTCGCCTACGAGATGGGCACCGCGCTCTCGGACCGGTTGATCCACCTGTCCCTGCGGGCCGAGGCGACGGACTGGATTGCAAATTTCGCGGTGCCCCAGGGGCTTGCGCCCTCTGTCATTGCCTTTATTCGCACCCGGCCTGATCTGTTGGACACCACAGAAGAGGCGCTGCGACGCGGTCATATGATTGCCTGCACCCCCCGATCCTGGGCGCGGGTTTCGGCCATTCTGGCGTCTGTTCCTGACAAGGTTCTGCGCGATACGCTGATTGCCGGGACCCTGGGCGAGGCCGCTGCAGCGGAGTTCATCCTTGTCGCCGAAGAGATCGCGGCAACGGTGCAGGCCACCCAGATGATCGAGGCCAAACCAAAGGACCGGACTGCACTATATCCGGCTAGCCTGCATGGCCTGACAGCCCTCGTCTATGCGCTCGTGGCGCTGGCGGACCGGTCCAACATTGCAGCCGTGATTGACGTGATGGCGAATTTGCGAAAGCTGGCAATCAGCAGAAATGAAAAGGTTTTCGCAAGGCTGCCCTTGGCCGAATTGACAACCTACGGCTTCGAATTGCTGATCGACAAGGCGCTTGCCGCCGGGTTGCAAGAGGCGTTCCGCGACTCGGCCGCCTATGCGGATTATACAGCCGAACGTCGGGCCGCTGGTCTCGAATGACCGAGGTCATCCGCCACAGTCAACGCGCCGGACCAGCCCTGCGTGCTTTGGCCGAGGCGGACCCGGCGCTTGCCGCCCTGTCGCTGTGGTGCGACCATCGCGATGGAGAGGATACCCGCACCGGAGGTGGCACGATCACCTATGGCCCGGACTTCGAGGCGCTGCCCCTGCACGAACAAATTGGCCTTGCCGCCCACCACATCCTGCATGTCGCCTTGCGTCATCCCCAGCGCCTGTTGGACCTGCAAACCCGGCTTGGCCCCGGCTTTGAGGCAGACCTTTACAACCTGGCTGCCGACGCGCTCGTAAACGAGGCCTTGCAACTGGCCGATCATGCCTTGCCCCGCCCGGCGGTGCTGTTGACAGACCTTTTGGCCGAGGGCCTTGGGATCAAGATGACGTCCGAGGCGGCATTGGCCGAATGGGACGTCGACAGGCTTTACCACGCCCTCGCGACCCGGTCCTCGGGGGTAGGGGGGCCGGATGGCAAAGCCTGGACCTACGCCCGCACCCGCAGCTTCGATCCCGATCTTGATCCGTCCCCCGGTGGATCCGACGCCGAAGGCGAGGTCGAGCAGGCGGCCCGCTGGCGCCAGCACTTGACGCGGGCCTTGGATGCCGGGCGGCAGGCAGGGCGAGGGATCGGGCGCCTTGGTCATCGGATTGCCGATATTCCCGAACCCAGAACTCCGTGGGAGGTGATCCTGCGCCGCCTCTTGACCCAGGCCGTCATGGTCCGCGCCCAACCCAGCGCCCGACGCCCCTCCCGCCGGTGGATCGCGGGGGCCGCGCAGGCTGTTCTGGACGATGGGCCGACTCCGGGGTTCGAACCAGGGCTTAGGCCCTTGTCCGAAGTGCCGCGTATTGCGCTGGCTATCGACGCTTCTGGCAGCATCGACGATGCCCGCTTTGATTTGTTCTGGGGGGAGGTGGCGGGCATTGCCCGGCGGTTGAGGGCTGAAATTCACCTGATGGTTTTTGATGATGACATCCGGCACCGGGCAAGGGTTGATCCAACGCAGTCTGTTCTTTCCATGCCCGAACTGCCACGCGGCGGCGGTACTGCGTTTGTCCCTGTCATCCGCGAGGCGCAAAGGCTCAAGGCCTCGGCATTGGTGGTCCTGACGGATCTGGAAGGCGACCCGGGGCCACCGCCCAGAGGGCTTACGGTTGTCTGGGCCTTGCCAGAACCGGTAAAGACCGCACCGCCGTTTGGGCGGGTCGTCGACCTGTCCCGTTGACCTAGGCCAATGCGGCTGCCAGTCGGGCATGGGCCGAGATGGTGCGGGCCTCAAAGGGAATGTCGCGCAAAAAGATGTTCTGGCTTTGGTTGATCCGCAAAAGCAGACGCTCATCCAACGGCGATTGAAACAGGTGGGTGCGGATGTCCTCTTGTTCCTGAGTTGTCAGGTCAACGACCTTTGGGCCATCGTCCGACTGGACCGAGACATAGGTGAGTGGCGCGAAAAGCCCCAGTTCGGATTGTTCGACCACCAGGTGCAATTGCCCGGCCCGCATCCCGCGACCCGCCGCGATGCGGGTCAGGACGGTGCGGGCCTGCACCTTCAACAAATCAAGGCCGCGCTCGGCCTCGGCCGGGTCGATGAGGCCCGCCCGTTTTGAGGCAGGCACGCGCAGCAACCGCATTTCGACCCACCAGATGATCAGTAGCATCAGGATCGGGGCCTGCGACAACGGAAGGGCGGTGTTGGTCCAGATCAGGGCAATGACGATAAGTGGCAACAGGGTGAGGCTGTAGCGCAGAGCCTGAAACTCGGCCACGATCCGCAGGTAGCGGGTGGCACCGATCCGACCCTTGGGCCAGACCGTAACACGCCCGAAGAATTTGCGCGGCAGCTGGCGGACCTCGAGGATCTTGGGGTTTTTCACTGTAGCTTTGGTCAGGATCAGCATGTGTCCGCCGTGAGATTTCGAACCTGCGCGCAATCCGATCCCGTGTGCAAGGCCGGCGGAACGCCTCTGGCGCAATATGGTGCGGATTTGCGGTCAGGCAAACCGGCCTGTGCCACGAGGTCTTTGCGATTTCGCCGGGTCTTGTCTTGTTGGCGCTGGGCGGGAACGGGCCTCGCAAACGAAAAACCGGCCCCGCTGAACAGGGCCGGTCTTTACGTTGTTTGGCTGTGACCGTGATTGGCCGAAGCAATCACCGCTCGCGGAACGAGTGGGTGAAGCGGTCAAAAATAGGCTTGAAGATATAGGACAGCACTGTCCGATCGTCGGTGGCGATGAAAACCTCGACCGGCATGCCGGGCATGAGATGGCTGTCGCCAAGCTTGTCCACTTCGCCTTCGGAAATCTCGACGGTGCCTTGATAGTAAGGTTGGCCGGTCACGTTATCGATGGCCGTGGCGGGCGAGATGTGGATGATCCGACCGGTCAGTTCCGGCGTCACACGCTGGTTAAAGGCAGGAAAGCGCAGGCGGGCGGTCTGGTCGAGGTTGACCTGCTCGATCGAGGTGGGCGGAATGCGGACTTCGACCCGCAGTTCGGATCCGCTCGGGACCAGTGTCAAAAGGACTTCGGCAGGGCTTACGACGCCACCGATGGTGTGGATGTTCAATTCGTTCACCGTGCCGGCAATCGGGGCGCGCACATCGGTCCGGGTCAGGCGGTCACCGATTGCAATCGCCCGTTCGCCAAGTTCCGACAGCCGGGTCTCCACAATGCTCAACTCCCGTTGCGCTTCTGTCCGGGCGGTGTCGTCGATGGCCAGAACCTGAAGGCGGATCTCGTTGATCCTTGTGCCGGCACGGGCGATGGCCGAGTCGATCTCGCTCAGTTCGCCAGCAAGGCGGACCTTTTCGCGTTCCACGTTATAGAGCCGCGAGACTTCGAGAAGGTCGCGCTGCGTCAGGTCAAAGGTGCGCTGATATTCGGTTTCCACAAGGGCGATTTCAGCGGCCTTGGCGGTCCGCTGGCCTTGCAGGCCCAGAATCTCGTCCTCGATCTGCAAGACGCCCAGTTCCAGTTGCTGGCGCTGGCTGTCGCGGCTTTGACGCTGGCCGTCAAACAGGCGCGTTTCGCCAGTGATCAGGTTTGTAGCATCGGGGTGGGCGGCGACCCAGTCAGGTGTCAGGTCGAGGGTGGCCAAACCGTCCCGTTCGGCCACGAGACGCGCGCGGCGCACTTCGCTGTCGATCAACTGCGATTGCACGATGGCAAGTTCGGACGTGGTCTGTTGGTCGTCCAGGCGTAGCAAAAGTTGACCGGCCTCGACCGTGTCGCCCTCTCTGACCGCGATATCCGAGACGATCCCGCCGTCGCGGTGCTGGACGGTCTGCACCGTTGCCTCAACCACAACGACCCCTTGCGAAATGACCGCACCGGCAAGTTTGGCCCGGTAGGCCCATCCGCCAAGTCCGCCTACCAGCGCCGTGGCCAGGGCGAGGCCCATCAGCATACGGGGCCAAAGCCGAAGGGAAGTATCCTTTTTCTCCAGAAATGCGGAGGCGTCGGGCTGTTGCGTCATAGTCATTGTCATCTCTTGGTCCTCGTCGAACTCTTCAATGCGCGTCAATTAAGAAGATAATGTGGTGCCCTTGCAGGGTAATCACGGTGCCGTACTCGTCATGCTCGTGAACCTCGAGGCGGGTGTATTCCCCGTCGTCGTGGGTTTCGTAGCTGAAGTTGACACGGGACATGTTCAGCGTGTCGACCAGTTCGCCAACACCCAGCTGCAAACCTGCGCCGGCGTTGTCCTCGCCCCGTTCAAAGAACTTGAACATGCGGGTTTCGATGACATCACCGACGGCAAAGTCGTTGATCGTTGCCGCGGTGTCGTAGTCGTCTTCATGGTGGGCAAACATATAAAGATCATTGCCCTTGCCGCCGGTCATTTCGTGGCCATGGTTGCTGACAACGAACACGTCGTCTTCGTCGGTGCCAAAGAAGGCTTCAATATCCTCGAAATCGTCCTGGTCGCCGTCTTCGTCTTCGACTTTGTGCTCGCGCAGGTCGACTTTGAGCGCCTTCGTGTCTTTGGACAGATCAAGCGTATCTTTGCCCTCGCCACCACTGTATTTCTTGTGACCCTCACCGACGCTGGAGACAAAGACATCGTCGCCCGAGCCGGTTTCGATGCTCTCGATCCCGTCAAAGCTGTCGGTGAGACCATCAGCGCGGCTGATCTTGCCCGAAGTCACATCGACCCGCAGGTCTTGGGCATCCGCTTTCAGGTCAAGGGTGTCGTGACCTTCGCCGCCGTCGTAGGAATGCGATGCATCATCCTGTTTTGCAACGATCTTGTCGTTGCCGCGGCCACCGACAACGTTCTCAAATCCCGAGATCTGGTCGGAACCGACATCGGCTCCGGACACCGTTCCGGCACCAAGATCGACCACGAGGTCGCTGTCATGGCCCGACAGGTCGAGGGTGTTGTCGCCGTCGCCTGCATCAAGACTGTGGCCCCCGTCCTTGCCTGAGGTGATGAAAGTGTCATCGCCGGAACCCGTCACGATGTGTTCGATCCCGGTCATGGTGTCGGTTGCCGCGCCATCGCTGGCAATCGTCCCGGCCGAGACGTTCACACGAAGGTTCTGAGTCTGGCTGGTGAGGTCGAGGGTGTCAAAGCCGTCCCCGCCGTCAAATGCATTCTCGCCTTTGTAGTCAGCGGCAATGATCTTGTCGTTGCCGTGGCCACCGATGACATTCTCGAAACCGGTCGCGGTATCGGTTGCGATTGCCGGACCCGAGATCGTGTTGCCGACCATGTCCACAACAAGGTCGCCAACATGTCCGGACAGGTCAATCGTGTCCTGACCGACGCCGCCGTCAAAGTTGTCTTCGTGCTGGTCGATCGACACGCGAACGGTATCGCTTCCGGCGCCCAAGGCGACGTGGTCGTGTCCAGCGCCGTCCTCAACGATGTCGCCGCGCGTGCTGCCGGTGATTTCGTCATCTCCGGACCCGGCGAGAACCACTTCCATCCCATCGAATGTGTCGTGGCCGGTTTCGGCGCCATCGACGGTGCCAGCCCCAATGTCGACATTCAGCGCCACCGCCGCGTCGGAGTAGTCAAGAACGTCAATGCCCTGCTGGGCCGGGCCTGTGTCATCGCCGTGATACTCATCATCAGCCCGGTCCATCGAGGCCCGGAAGGTATCAGAGCCGGACCCGCCATAGGCCACGTTACTATCCTGGCCATCCAGGATCAGGTCGTTGCCCGAGCCGCCATGAAGCTCGTCCTGGCCTGCGTCACCCCAAAGAATGTCCGAGCCGGTGCCGCCGTAGACCTTGTCGTTGTCCGCGCCACCGCTGATCCGGTCATCGCCGCCGTCGCCAAACAGGACGTCGTTGCCTTCGCCGCCGAAAATCTCATCGTCGCCTGCGCCACCAAAGATGACGTCGTCGCCCTTGCTACCATAAATCAGATCGCCCCCGGCCTTGGCGGAGATCGTATCATCGCCGTCTTTTGCGTAGATGAAATCAACGCCTTCGTGGCCGGTAAGGTTATCTTTGGCATCGGTCCCGATGACATTTGTCGGCTTGATGTTGAGGTGGGCGGTCTGCGTGATCGCGGCCTCGCCATCGCTGATCTGGTAGTCAAACTGCACGACACCGGCATATTGCGGATCGGGCGTGTAAAGGTAGCCTTCGTCGGTCTGTTCAAGCGCGCCGCTCGAGACGGTCAGGCCCTCGACGACCAGCGCATCACCGTCGGGGTCAGAGGTGTGGTCAAGGAGGCTGGCAAGCGTAATCAACAGCGATCCCGTGCCGAAAAGGTCCGACAGATAGACCGACCGCTGCCGCACCGGTGCGCGGTTTGCCGTCAGTTTCTTGATCGCGGCCTCTTCTTCCTGGGTCAGCGCCGGCTCGTCAGTCAGTTCGTAGGTCGCCGCATCCTCTTCGGTCGACGAAGAGGAGGTCGCGGTGGAAAAGACCGATTGGCCAAAGCTGACATCAGAAAAGTCGGGGTTATCCCAGCTGCGCGAAACGACGGTTGATTGGGGTGTATCGCCTGACTGCTGTTGTGCCGAGGCAACCACCAGCTTGGACTGCCGGTCCTGCGGATTGACGAACGGCACGACGTTGTCGCCGTGGCTGAAGTTGTAGGTCTGGGCAAAGTCTGTTGTCGGCGCATCTTCCGCGGGGGCAGGTGCATTTGCGGCCTGTTCCTGTTTCATCGGCGAAAGATTGTAGCTTTCCGAGCCCATTGTGACTGTGTGCTGGGGATGATGGGACCCAGTGTCCGCCGGGTCCGGCTCGGCCGTTAGCGCAGCGAGGGGTGAAGACATCATCGACCGGAGGTAGAGGGCGATGGACATGATCGCCATCCCAATCGCATGAGGCAGTCCGCCTTTTCCCGAAACGTCCGAGAATTGGTAGGATTGCGCCTGGTCGCTGTTGTCGTCAGACGCCTTGGTTTTCTTGACCTTGATCATGACGCTTTTCCCTGTTGGTCCTGCGTCTGGGGCAGGGCGGGTTCGGCTTTGGGCTGGTGGGCCTCGGGACGGGCTTCGTTTGGTGCGACGACCTTGGGCCCGATCACTTCTTCCTTGGGACCAAAGGCAGTCATGCGTCCGCCCTGGACAACAGCGATCATGTTGACCGCTGCCAGCGCTGTCGGCCGGTGGGCAATGACAACAGCGATCCCGCCACGTTCCCGGACACTGGTGACAGCCGCTGTCAGCGCGGCCTCGCCTTCGCTGTCCAGGTTCGAGTTGGGCTCGTCCAGGACCACAAGGAAGGGGTTGCCATACAGGGCGCGGGCAAGCCCGATCCGCTGACGCTGGCCACCCGAAAGGGATAGGCCGTCGGCGCCGACACGGGTCTGGTAGCCGTCCGGCATCTTGACGATCATGTCGTGCACACCGGCTGCCATTGCGGCACTGACGATGGCGTTGACGTCCACGTCCTTGGCAAAGCGCGAGATGTTTTCGGTGATGGTCGCATCCATAAGGCTGACGTCCTGAGGAAGATAACCGATGTAGCGGCCCAGATTGGAGTGCCCCCACTGAAGTGGTCCACCAACTGGGATAGTTTTATCCCATTTTC
>CALFSV010000005.1 GCA_937916485.1 uncultured Paracoccaceae bacterium
AGAAACTCTATTGAAAAATGGTACATAATTTAGGGGCTGGACATCACACTCCAAAGCTTTTGCGCCCCGGACAAAACGGGATCGTAGGCACTGGATCCGAGTATCCCGCTGGCGCAGGGTCAGGGCTCCTTCGCCGTTACGCGTTCCAACCGCCATCATTGTTCAACATCGCGCTGGTGATGTTGTCCGTGTTTGGCCCACACAGGAAGGCAACCATCTCTGCGATTTCAGAAGGACGGCCGTAGCGACCAATCGGAGAACGAGGAACCATTGCTTCGGCCAGTGCACCATCTTCGGGGTTCATGTCTGTATTGATCGGACCCGGCTGAATGCAATTCACCGTAATGCCATCAGCGGCGAGGTCTCTGGCCCAAGCGCGGGTCAAACCCGCAACGCCAAACTTTGTCATCGAATAAAGATCAAGGCCCGGATACGGTACCGACTCGCCAAAAATCGAGCCGATATTAACAATGCGCCCTCCAGAGGGCATTTGCGCGGCAGCAACTTGTGTCAAAAAGAACAAACCCTTCAGATTGACATCAATGTTCCGGTCAAAATCCTCTTCGGTGATGGCCTTGAGATCGGTTGCCGTCAAAACGGCTGCGTTATTGACCAAAATGTCCAATCCACCAAACTGTTCTTTTGCGCTTGCAACAACTTTCCTTCCATCCGCTACGGATCCAGCATCTGCCCGAATTGCTGATGCTCCGACAGAATGCGCCCTACACGCCTCCACGACAGCCGAGGCAGCCTCTGTGTTTGACTGATAGGTAACAACAACATTGGCGCCCCCTGCGGCAAGGCGTTCTGCGACGGCAGCACCGATACCACGGCTGCCACCTGTCACTACTGCGGTTTTACCTTCAATATTTCTCATAGCTTTTCTCCCAAGCAAATTACGCATGCCCAAGTCAAGCAACAAACTGTCCAATTGCCTCCTGGCGTTGAAGCAGAGGCTATTTCCCTTGATTGGCACAATCGTTGCTTAGCAACTGTAGCATTGACGCGGACGGGAGGCAGACGTGACCGTAGTAAACCAACGGAAAAGACACCCTGAGAAACAGAAGATAGAAGCGATGAAACCCTTGCCAAAACCTTCGTGGCTTCGGGTTCGCGCGCCTAGCGGTGATGTTTTTGAAAGAACCAATGCTGAGATTAAGGGCCAGCGGCTGACGACTGTCTGCGAAGAAGCGGCATGCCCCAACATTGGTGAGTGTTGGTCTAAATCCCACGCGACTTTCATGATTATGGGAGAGATTTGCACTCGCGGATGCGCGTTTTGCAATGTGGCAACCGGCCGACCTGACGCGCTGGACGCCTTCGAGCCAGTCCGTATCGCCGATACTGTCGCCAAGATGAGGTTGCGCCATGTTGTAATCACTTCTGTGGATCGTGATGATTTAGAAGATGGCGGGGCTGAGCATTTTGCGAGAACACTGCGCTCTATCCGACGCAAGTCCCCAGAAACTACGACCGAGATTCTCACGCCCGATTTTCGGATGTCTGATGCAAGCGCTCTTGAGACGGTAATGTCAGCCAAGCCTGACGTCTTCAGCCACAACATCGAAACGGTGCCAAGCCTCTACCCAAAGGTCCGTCCCGGTGCGCGGTACTTTGGATCGCTCCTCCTTCTAAAACGCGCCAAAGAGTTGGAACCTGACGTCGCCACAAAATCAGGGCTGATGGTGGGGATGGGCGAGTCTCAAGAGGAAATCTTGCAGGTGATGGATGATCTCAGGGCCGCTGACGTCGATTTTATGACGATCGGGCAGTACTTACAACCCACACCAAAGCACTATCCGGTCAAGAGATACGTGACGCCACATGAATTCGCAACGCTGGAGCGAATTGCCAAATCCAAAGGGTTCATCATGGTTTCGGCCAGCCCTTTGACCCGATCAAGCTATCACGCCGAAGAATACTTCGATCGATTGAAGATCTCTCGACAAGAAAAAAGAGCTGCAAGCTCGCAATAGGAAGCCCCATGTCCGAAGAACTATTCGAACCATCACCTGATTTTGTAGCAAATGCGCACGCGAACAATGCTACTTACAATGCGATGTACGCTACTTCCGTCGCTGACCCCGTGGCGTTTTGGGCAAAGCAAGGGAAACGCATCGACTGGATCAAACCGTATTCAAAAATCAGAGACGTTTCCTATGAACACCCTGACGTTTCGATCAAATGGTTCGAGGACGGGACGCTAAATGTCAGTGCGAACTGTATTGACCGACATCTCGCGACGCGCGGTGACCAAACTGCGATCATTTGGGAACCCGACGATCCAAATGAAGAAGCCAAGCACATCAGCTACAAACAATTGCACGCCGAAACCTGCCGCATGGCCAATATTATGGAGGACCTTGGTATTCGGCGCGGCGATCGTGTTGTGCTCTATCTTCCGATGATACCCGAGGCTGCTTATGCGATGCTTGCCTGTGCACGTATTGGCGCAATCCACTCTATTGTGTTTGCGGGGTTTTCACCCGATGCCCTGGCTGCGCGAATAAATGGATGCGACGCAATGTTGGTTATCACAGCCGACGAGGCGCCACGAGGCGGCCGAAAGACGGCCCTCAAGATAAATGCCGATCAAGCGCTCAATCATGTTGCGCACGACTGCAAATGCCTCGTCGTAAAGCGGACTGGTGGACAAGTGACTTGGGTCGATGGCCGAGACTACGATTACAATGAAATGCGGCTTGAAGCATCAGACGTTTGCACCCCAGAGGAAATGAATGCAGAGGACCCGTTGTTTATTCTCTACACCTCTGGCTCGACGGGCCAGCCGAAAGGGGTTGTTCACTCCACGGGCGGATACATCGTTTATGCATCGATGACCCACCAATACACATTCGATTATCAT
>CALFSV010000006.1 GCA_937916485.1 uncultured Paracoccaceae bacterium
GTTGGCCTATCAGGACACCAACGCCTTTCATCGCGCCTTTAAATCCTGGACGGGGGAAACGCCGAACAGTATGAGGCAGGCCCAAGAATGACGCGATGAGCCAGCGTTCAAGTTAATCAAACGCTGGCAGAGTGGGCGGACCGTAGTCGGTCCTACGCCAGTCAGGCGCCAAGTCTTGACTGGATGGCCTGAGGGAGCGGGGGGAAATGCCCCGCCCCGTGCGATCAGGACATGATGTCGTAGGCCCGTTCGCCATGCACAGCGAGGTCGAGACCGGTCGCCTCGGCCTCTTCATCCACGCGGAAGCGGACGATCAGGCCAACGATCTTTACCAGAACGACTGTGACCACGAGGGTAAAGCCACCGACGATGGCCAGACCGCCAAGCTGGGCCGCCCATGTGCCATGGCCGAACACCGCAATCATGATGGTCCCGAAGATCCCGCCGACACCGTGGACGGCAAAGACGTCAAGTGTGTCGTCGATGTGAAAGGTGTTGCGGATAAGGTTGACCGCCTCTTGGCACAAGATCCCGGCAACAGCGCCAAGGATAAGCGCCTCGCCCGGTCCGATAAAGCCACTGGCGGGGGTCACTGTCGCAAGGCCCGCAATGGTGCCAGTGACCAGACCGACAAGAGAGGCGGTGCCGAACTTTATCCGTTCCCAAAGTGTCCAGCTTAGCGACGCCGCCGCTGCCGAAATATGCGTCACAGTGATCGCCATGGCGGCTCCACCGTCAGCGGCCAATTGCGACCCGCCGTTAAAGCCGAACCAGCCCACCCAAAGCATGGCGGCGCCGATCATGACGAGGCCGGGGCTGTGGGGCGGGGTTGTCTTGTTTTTGCGCGCACCCAGCATAACCGCAATCACGAGTGCGGCGATACCTGCGGTCTCATGGACGACGATACCGCCTGCAAAGTCGCGCACGCCGATCTCGCCGAACAGACCGCCATCGGCCAGAAAGCCGCCGCCCCAGATCCAATGCACCACCGGGGCATAACACAGCAACATCCACAGGCCCGAGAACAGCAGGACAAAACCAAAGCCGATCCGTTCCACATAGGCCCCTACGATCAAGGCGGGCGTGATGATCGCAAAGGTCATCTGGAAGGCGAAAAACAGGATCTCGGGCAGGGTGCCGGACAGCGACTCTGTGTCGACCCCGCTCAGCATGACCTTGTCGAGACCGCCCCAGTAGCCCAACGTTCCGCTGCCAAAAGCGATGGAATATCCGGCAAACAGCCAAAGCAGGCTCATCAAGCAGGCGATGGCATAACATTGCATAAACACACTTAGGACGTTGCGGGCTCGGACCAGTCCCCCGTAGAAAAGTGCCAATCCCGGCAAAGTCATAAACAGGACCAGTGCTGTCGCAACGATGATCCAAGCAGTGTCTGCAGCGTTCATATCGCCCTCTTTTTCCAATTTCTTGGGGGCTTGAACGCTATCTGAAACGCTCATTCAATAGGCGCTTTTTCGGGACTTCTGCCTGTCTTTTGATCGGATAGGGAAAAGTGATTTAACGTCTAAAAGTTGTTCGGTTTGATCAAAATTTGGGCGCTAAGCGAACTTGCGCCTCTTGCCCGGTTCCCCGCCCTGCCATCCCCTCCAAGCTTGTCGGAATCGACCGGACAAGACGCTGCCGCGGGCTTCGTGGAGCCCGAAACCTCGCTTATTGACGCTTGTCGTTGTTGTGCGGCGGTCCGCTGACCCTGTCAGGCAAACTCGGACGTGGCGGCCTTTTCCTTGAAGTCCCGGAATATGCGCGCACCCGATGCAGAAAGGTCCGCCTGAAGCTGTGCGATGTCGTCCCGCTTCATCTGGCCGCCCTGTTTGCGGATCTGGCCACCGATGATCACGGTGTCGACGTTGCCGGGATGGGCAAAGCCGACGATGGCATTGTAGGGATCGAACGCTCCGGACAGGTTGAGGTCGCTGGCCTGGATCATGATGATGTCAGCCTGCTTGCCCACCTCAAGCGATCCGATCTGCCGCTCTAGCCCCATCGCGCGGGCGCCTTCCGCGGTGGCCCAATGCAGCGCCTCGCGCACTTTGATAGGGATCGGGTGGGGCCGTTCCCCCGAGGCTGCTTTCAGCCGCATGCTGGTCAGATGCCGTTCGGCCTGCAGGGTGAACCTTGTGCAGGCCAGCATGTCGGGGGCATAGGCGCTTTCGATGTCGGTCCCGATCGAGAAGGGGATACCGCGTTCCAAAAGCCGTCCGCTTAGCAGGTCGCCATAGCAAATCTGCATTTCGATCTCGGCCGTGACGGTGAAGGTCGCCCCGTGATCGGCCAGCACATCAAGGTCCGCGTCGGTCAATTCGTTGCCATGCACCACATTGAGGCGGCGGTCGATCAGACCGGCTTCAGCGGCTTTTACATAGGCATTGGGGGCCGCCATCTTGGCCATTGAATGGTGCAAGGACACGATGAGGTCGTGCTCCTTGGCCAGACGAAGGTCCTGCAAGGTGACCTCTTCGACCGACATCTGGGGTCCTAGAATGGCGAGACCCATGGTGACAAGGGCGCTGTCGTTCGACAGCCGACCTTTGCGCAGCCGCTCTACCTCTGAACGGGACATCGGGACTTCCGAGAAATGCTTTTGCCCCGGCTTGGGGTCCGGCTTGGCCGAGCCATGCAGGAACACTGCCCGAATGCCAGCCGCCTCGAGGCCGTCGATGGCCGCGTCGGAATGATCCGGTGTCGGGTTGTTGTGATGCCAGTCCACCATGGTTGTAACGCCATTGTTGATCTGGTTGATCGCGCCAAGCTGGTTGGCGATGCGAATGTCGTCGGGGGTAAAGAAGTTGGCCAGACCGGCATGCATGGCCCGGAAGTAGTTGGTGCCGGTCCAATCCGTCGCCAGCCCGCGCAAGCCGGTTTGCCAGGTATGAATGTGGGCGTTAACCAATCCGGGCATGACATACATGCCGTCAGCATCGATGGTCTGGTTCACATCCCCGGCCTCAAGGTTGGGCCCAATGGCCGTGATCCGGCCATCCTCGATCAGGATATCCTGCCCGACACGCGGGGCGTCGTCCCCCTGCAGCGTCAGCAAAGTGCCATTCTTGATCAGGGTCTTGGACATGGAAACCTCCGGGGTTTTGGCGTCTGGGCGGGCTGGTGCGGCGTTACAGCAATGCCGTTGTCAGCCACGGGACGAGGATGAGGGTAAGTGTGACGAGGGCCATCACCATGACGAAGGGCGCGGCGGCCAGGAAAATCTCGCCCAGGTTGGCGAAGCCTTCGGGCAAGGACGCCTTGACCACATAGACGCTGAGCCCAAAGGGCGGGGTCAAAAGCCCGATCTCGATCGCGATGACGGTGATGATGCCGAACCAGATCGGATCGCCGCCAAGCGCGGTAATGACGGGCAGGGCGATGGGCAGCACGATGAGCATGATCGATACGGAATCGAGGATCATGCCCAACACGACCACGATCAGCACGTAAAGCAGGACAAAGCCGATCAGGTTCAGATCCATCTGCCCTATCATCCCGGCCATCTGCATGGGGATCGTGCTCATCGACAGCATCCGCCCATAGACGTTTGCTGCGATCATCAGGAACAAAAGCCCCGCCGTGATGGCTCCGGTCTCCAGCGCAAGCTCGCGCAGATCCTCCCAAGTCAGCGAACGCCGGGCGAGGGACACGACCAGCGCCCCAAGCGCCCCTGCGGCGCCAGCCTCGGTCGGGGAAAAGAAACCGCCGTAGATCCCGCCCATGACAACGGCCACGATGAACAGGACGGGGGCGAGGCCCCGCGCGATCCCGCCCGCCGACATCTCGGCCTCGGAAAAGTCGCTGCGCGTGGTTCCGGCAAAAGAGGGCATGAACCGGGCAAGGCCCATGATCAGGATGGCAAACGAGACTGCCAGCAGAAGCCCCGGAATGATGCCGGCGATGAACAGGTCCCCGATCGAGGCTTCGGCCAGAAGGCCATAGACAATCATCAGAAGGCTGGGAGGGATGAGCATCCCGAGGACGGAACTGCCTGCGACAATGCCAAGCGAGAATTTCTTGCTATACCCCGCCTCCATCATTGGCGGGACAGCGATGCGCGAAAACACCGTTGCCGACGCGATGGAGGACCCGGTGATCGAGGCAAAGATGGCGTTCGCCCCAACGGTCGCAACGCCAAGACCACCGGTCATCTTGCGGACCAGCATGGCCATGATCTGAAAGGCATCGCGCCCGACACCTGCCTTGTCGAGCATGAGCCCCATCATGACGAATAGCGGGATGACGCCAAAGCCGTGCGAGCGCACCGCACCACCCGCAGACAGGCCGACTGAATTGATCGAAACCGCCATGTTGTCGCGCACCAGCCAGATGCCAACAAAGGACGTAATCAGCAGGGCAAAGACGATGGGCATCCCCAGAGAGATCAGAACCAAAAGCGCCACAAGCGCGCCGATCCCGATCTGCATCCGGTCCAGCCCGGCCGCCGCCATGGCGTGAAACATGAAATAAGCCGCAAGGCAAAGAGCGGCCGCAATCACAAAGGTGGCTCCGTTCTGCAAGGTGCCCGCATCCGCCTGTTCGCGATACCTGCGAAAGAGGTCTGCCGCGATCTCGATCAGGGCAAGCGTGCTGGCCACGGCGACCACGCCTTTGAAGGGCCAGGTGGGGATCTGGTAAAGGTTGTTGGCCCCAAGGAATTCTCCCTCGGTCCAGGCGCCCAGAAAGTCGGTCCAAAGGTATCGCACCGCCAGCGCCATGACGGCGATCGCGGCCAGTGAGAACACGGTTTGCAGCAAAAGCATCGTTCCGGGCCGCCACTTGATCAAGAGATCGGCCAGGAAAGTTGCCCGGACAAGGCGGTCTTTGCGGATCGTCAGGCCCAGCTGAAGATAGACGCAGGCAACGATGGCATAGGACAGATAGTCGGTGACGCCGCTGATCGACGCCGAAAACAGGTTGCGCGACGCAATGTCGGCGCAGACCAGCAACATCATCGAAATGATTATGAGGGCTGCGAAGGCCGCATTCACAGAGGAAATGCGGCCCAGCATCCTGTCGATCAGACCGTGGTCGGGGGGGCCGGACGCCTCAATTTCAGAAACTGAGCTCATGTCTCTGCTCCGTCTCATTGCGGCGCCCGGCATGGTGTTTGGAGGTTAGTCACGACTAGATATTGGCCGACCAATCCCTGAGAGGCTCGGCACCGGCGGCCCGAAGGGCGGCCATGAACTTAACCATGATCTCGCGGGCCGGAACGCCGTTTGCCTCGTTCGTTTCGACCCAGGATGCACCCAGATCTGGCAGGGCGTTGGCCCACTGGATCTTTTCCTCCAGCGGCATGTCGCGGATGATAGCACCTTCCTCGGCCATGAGGTCCCAAACCGCGTTGGCGCGCTGGTTGATGATCTCGGCGTTTTGGCCCGAATAGACGGCGCCCATTTCGATCATGACCTGCTGCACTTCTTCGGGCAGCCCTTCAAAGACCGTCTTGTTCATGCCAAGTCCGCCGAAGGTCAAAGGACCGGTGTCCACACGAATGGCGTGTTTCGCCACCTCGTGCAGTTTCAGGCCGTAAGCACCGGTTCCGACGATCAGCACGCCGTCGCCAACACCTGTCTGCAACTGGGAATAATACTCGGGCAGGCCACCCGCGATGAACGATGCTCCAAGTGAGGCGACATAAGAGGCGGTGGATGCCGCCCCAAGGATCTTGCGCCCGGCGATATCGGCGATGTTGTCCAGCGGTTCGTTCATGAACAGGCTATAGCCGTCCGATACGGACGACCCGAAAAAGACGATATCGTGGTCCGACCATTCCTTGATCATCGCCGGTTCGTTTTCATTCAGACCGTTCATGGTGGCGAGCGCCTGCTCGACCGTGCTGGTCGCAAACGGCGTCGAATACATGATGTTCTGCAAAGGTAGGGCAGAGGGCTCAAAAAGCGCACCGATCCAACCGATGTCCGCGATGTTCTGAGTGATCGCCTCGAGCGTATCAGGCGGGCCATAAAGCTGACCGCCATAGGCCTCGGTCCAGTCTACCCGGTACTCCGAGCCGCGCTCTTCCAACGCAGCGTTCGATCTTTGGACCACGGTTTCCAGCGGCTTGGTCCAGGGCAGAACGGTCGGGTGGCTAGACGCCATCGTTAGCCGGATTGTGGTCTGGGCGGATGCTGACTTTGCGCCTACGTATGGGACGAAACTGGCACCAACAACGATGCCCATCATATTACGTCGGTTCATTTCCATGATCTTCTCCCCTTTGACAGTTGACCACCCCGACGCGGGTCCTCCAACCCGGGACAGCCGAGGCAGTTTGAGATAATGATCCCTGCAAACGTTTGCGTAGCAGGGCTAGGACATCATATCAATGCCAATTTTTGGGGTGGTTGCGGAACTATTTCTGCAGCGACCCGCAAAAGGAGTGTGGTGCTTTGCCATGAGGGCAAGCCAGCGGCCTTGTACGACGGCTCGCCCCGTCTGTTGTGTCAAAGCCTGTTGTCCTAGTCGACAAAGCCTACAAGAGGGCTGAAAACATACCGTTCGTGAAAGATCGTCCGGCCCATCCGGCCGTTCAGGATCCAGTCGAACCGCTTGGACCCGCTGCGATCATCTGCGGTGTAGTTGGCTTGCAGCACCCTGAGCGTGGCCCGAAAGGTCCGTTGCTCTGTGCCTTGATATTCCGTCATCGTGTATCGGCAGGCCTGTCCGTCCGCCCAGACCCCCTGCGGGACAAAGGCATCGCCAACAAAGTAGCGGTCCTGTTCCTGCCTCGGGCGGCGGTCAAACACACGGGGTCAAACACGCGGGGTCAAACACGTGGGCCAGCGCAGTTCCATCGGGGCGCATGGTAAAATACTGGACCCGAACCCCGTTCCGTTCACGGTTCTCGCGGATGTAGATGACCATGGCCTCGCCGGTGATTGGATGGGTCCAGGTGTGCGGGCCGGTGATGCGGCGCGATCCCACGGTCTTGTCGACGGCCGAGCCGAAGGTCGCTCCTTGGACACCGGACCACAGGTCGAAACCGATGTTCGTGGGGTTCGCAAAGGCCGGGGTTGTGCAAGCGCCCAGCATCAACGCGGCGCTGCTGCCGGCGAGGGCTGTCATCAACCGGCGACGTGTGATCAGTGCGTTAGACATATGAGTGATCCCTGGTATTTGAGTGTTGGGAGAGGGGTGCGGCAGGTGCCGCCGCATCCTTGACCTTTGGGGCAAGCTCGATGTGACCGTCAAACAGGCCCTCGATCTCGCTATTTCGGATCACGACCAGTGCTGCCGTTCCCTTGGGCCGCAGAAGGTCCGACAGCTGCTGGATTTCGGCGGACCCAAGTCCAATCTCGTCGGCGTCGATCAGGACAAGGGCGGGTTGAACGGCGATGGCACCTTTCGCAAGCAGGCAGGCGATCTCTGCGCGGGACAGGTTTGCGCCGCCTTCCGCGACTACACCGACGAGCCCGCCAGACGGACCAGTAAGTCGTCCGACGGAAAGGTGGCAAGGCAATGCTCAAGCTCTGCGTCTTTGGGTGGGTCTGACGCCCCGATCGTGAGGTTGCGCCGAAGGCTTCCTTTCAGGATTGGGCTGAAGGGGCCGATATAGACGACATCGCTGGAATGCCCGCGAGGCCAAGCGTCGGTTTCAATAGGTAGTGGATCAAAAGGCTCACGTGTATGGTGATCGCACAGGACATCAACCGCGACAGCCCGGATGAGATCCAGCCCTTGATCGCCGCCAGATCACCGACAAAGCGCAAGGACATGTTGCCAAGCCGCCGTTCAGAGATTTGTCCGACCGGACGCCGGCTCATATGCAGGAAAAGCCGTTCCCGGACTGCAGCGCATAGTCCTGTCCGTCGCGTTTGGCGAGCACCCGTTCCGATAGGCGCAGACCGGCGAGTGCAACGCCGCCTAGCCCGATCTTAAAAAGGGCGACCAAAGGAAAGGCCGCCTCCTCCACGCGCAATGCATTGAAGACATCGCGCGTGGCAAAGGCGATCACGCCCGCGGCGACACCCTGACCGACGGCGGTCATCACGACCAACGCAATGCGTTGGCCGCGTCCGTCTCCGGTGATTGAGGGCATCCGGCTCACGCCGCAAGGACCTTTTGGCGGGCCGATGCCGCGACAAGCAGGGCCGAAGCAGTGGCCGGATCCGACAGCGCGCCGCGGGTCAGAACAGGGATGTCGGTGCCCTGCCGCAACTCGTCCACCGCCAGCCGTGCCTGTGTGAGGCTGCCGCTCATTGCGATTGGCCTGATGTTGCGCGCGGCGAGCCCTCCTATCCCGCCCAGTGCCGAAAGGGGGGTGCTTGCGGCCATGACAAAACCGTCAAACCGCGACACGACGTCTGGACGACCCAGCAGGGTGGCGGATCAGGTCAAGCAGGGCCTTGTCTGACCGGCCCTGACAAAGCGCACTGGTAGTAGCGGTGGTCTTGCCGGTCAAAATGCGGAACGATGACGGTCCGACCTGACACTTCGGCAGCATCCGCCAGAAGGTGCGCCATCTGCTCTGCTTCGCGGTTGATGCCGTGAATGGCGACGACGGGTGCGGCCTGTGATTGCCAGGAGGGCGTCACGATCCAGCATTCCAGCAAAACGCCAGGTATCCCAGATGGGACTTCAGGACAAAGTGGTAGCGACCGCGGAACCGCTAGTATTCGCCCCGGTCGATGTGCGGGTAGACCTTTCGACCGGCCGGATGGCAGACGATCTTGGCGCGGCCAAGGTCCGCATCAAGCCGGGCGGCCGTCTCTTCGAGAAAGAGCTTGATCTTGGGAAAGTTGGCCGAAGCGGTCGTCCAGCGGCTTTCGTGGACATCACGCGCGGGACGCCCGAACACAATCGATTTATGCATCCCGCGCATTGGAATTGCAAGTGCCTCGCGCTGACCGGCGATCTTGTCCTGACGTCCGGTCGCGACTGCCCAGGCATCGTTGACCTGAGCAATCTCATCCACAAACGGCTTGGTTGCGATAGCAACGTCGATCCGCTTGAAGTACTTCATCCGTCATGCCTTCACCTCCGACCGCCGACCCTTTGGGCCGTGGGGTGTTGCATTAAGTTGCGCGACTGGCGCGGCCCTTGAACCTGTCCTGCCGCACCATCGTGAGGCAAATTTAGAAGACCGCGCCGTGCGTTTCCTGACGGTTTTCTGACGACATCCAAAAAAGCCGGGATGGGCAAAAGACTGCCGATCCGGTCCGCTTTCAATGGGTGGCGTCGGCATGCCTTGGTCTGCATTGGCGGCAGGCGCACGCGACGCAAAAGGCTTGACCGACAAAACACCGCGAACCGTGAAAATGGGTGGTATTATCGCCCTTGCTTTAAGAAGCGTGAATTTTCCGAACTCTCGGGGCTGAGCAGATTTTGTATTTCGCGATGACGAGATGCCGATGACACTCTCGACAGTCCTTTGTTTTCATGACGACTAAGGCGTGACTTTGCGCCATTTGTCCAAGGAACCCACCGACAAGAACATTGTGACCTTCGGCAATTTGCCATGGGATATGGCTAATGCAGGCTTTGGCACCGACGACGTGCGCAAGCTTGGATATGACATGGTCTTTGTGGCGCAACGGGATGGGAGCCAGTACCACGGCCTGTCTGTCGCGGCCCTTCATGCTGCGGCCGCGCCGGATAACCAACGCGGCCAGGGACAAGTGCTTTTTGCAGTTCAGGAGCCGGGGCAAGACTGCGCCGCAACGACGGCCCTGCGAACGGATGACACGGATCATCATGTCGCTTGGCTGTCCGCTGGATGTCGAGTT
>CALFSV010000007.1 GCA_937916485.1 uncultured Paracoccaceae bacterium
TAGCGGAGGAGGGACTCGAACCCCCGACACGCGGATTATGATAAAACTGCTTCAAATTTTCCTAATTATTTTCAGTTATTTATAAGCATAAAAATTAGGTGTGTTAAAAAGTGTGTAATATGTTGCATACTCAAGAAATAAAAGTGATCAAATCAAACAAACTCTCAGTCCATAACCTTGTACTAGCCACAATGTGGAATTGAGGAACAGCTATCACCTAAACTTTACCCATGTCTTTATTGCCCTCCTGGCGCCGCTACCAGGCTCAAAAGATGCAAAAAAGCTCCCTCTCCAACCGTAATTTTTTTTGGGCAGTGCCGTACTTTTATGCTAGGTATAACGGGTAATTTAATAGGCGTAAGGCGCAGAAAAATGACTTTTAATCAGACCTCTATAGATCAGGCCATTGAGGCGTTGAAAGAGCAGTTTGGTGATCGGTTAAGCGTTGCGCAATCGGTCCGTGAACAGCACGGTCACACCACTACTAGAATGGCTAACCAGCCGCCTGACGCCGTTATTTTTGCCAAGAGCACTGAAGAAATTTCCAGCATCATGCAAACGTGTCACAAGCTTGGCTGTCCGGTGATTGCGTTTGGTACCGGCTCATCGCTCGAGGGGCATGTTAACGCACCGCATGGCGGCATCTCGATCGACATGAGTCAGCTTAATCAGGTTATAGAAGTGAATAACGAAGATTTAGATGTGGTAGTACAGCCCGGCGTTACCCGTGAGTGGCTAAATAATTATCTACGCGACAGCGGGTTGTTTTTCCCGATTGATCCGGGAGCAAATGCTAGTATTGGGGGGATGGCGGCAACTGGCGCATCGGGAACCAATGCAGTACGATATGGCACTATGCGCGACAACATCCTAGCCATGCAGGTGGTTATGGCAGACGGACGCATCGTGCGGGTCGGTGGACGCGCGCGTAAATCATCCGCCGGCTTTGATTTGACGCGATTATTCATTGGCTCTGAGGGCACGTTGGGCATCATTACCGAGCTCACTTTGCGGCTGCATGGCATTCCAGAAGTTATTGCCGGCGGCATTTGTTCTTTTCCTAGCATTCATGCAGCCTGTGATGCAGTGATTATGACGGTGCAAATGGGCATTCCGATGGCGCGCATAGAACTACTAGATCCGCTGCAGGTTCGCGCATGCAACGCCTATTCAAAACTGGACTTGCCAGAAGAGCCGTTATTACTAGTGGAATTTCACGGCTCCGCAACCTCTGTGGATGATGATGTTGCCAGATTTACCGAGGTTTGCGCCGAATTCACCGCATCACCTTTCCAATGGTCGAACGACCCAGAGCAACGCACCAAATTATGGAAGGCACGTCATGATGCATATTGGGCGTCGCTAGCGCTCATTTCCGGAGCAAAGGGTTATGCGACTGATGTTTGCGTGCCCATTTCAAACCTTGCTTCTTGTGTTGAGGAAACCATCAAAGACATCAATGAAAATGGTCTTACCGCGCCGATTTTGGGACATGTTGGTGATGGCAACTTCCATGTTCTGCCGCTGGCAATGCCAGATGACGATGTGATGAATGACAAGATTAGTGCGTTCTCCAAACGGCTTACGACGCGGGCGCTGGCTTTTGGCGGCACCTGCACCGGAGAGCATGGCATTGGCCAAGGCAAGCGCGGTTCACTGCGTGAAGAAATGGGCGATGCGGTTGATCTAATGGCTGGCATCAAGGCGAATTTCGACCCAGCAGGCATTTTGAACCCTGGCAAGATTTTTACCTAATCCCAATCAATCTTGCTTTTACAAATTAGGCCATAAAAGTGCGACTGGAAATGCTATCGGCTTGACAGAAATTTAATCCAATTGCGTTTTCTCGACGGCGCCAGCTTCATCACCAGCCCATCGTGCCATGAGATGTATCAAGATGATAGTCATCGACAGAGGCACAGCTACTGAAATCCAAACCATTGGAATGCCTAGCGTATCAGCCGTCAAGCCTGCTTGGCGTGCAAGGTAACCTTTGGCGAAACCGCCTCGCAAGCCAATAAAGCAAAAGTAGATAACCGGCAGAATAAAAGTCAACACGGCCGCACTTTGTAACGATTTGGCAAAGATCGACATAATATGCGGAGGTTTGGGAAATATGCTTTCCATCAACACTGCATCCGACTGGGTCTTGAATGATAATGTAGCGCCAAGCAATCCGGTCCAGACCATCGCATAACGGGCGACGTCCTCGGTCCAAACAGGGGGTGAAAAGAACACATAGCGAGCAATAATTTGCACAACAACCGTCGCAAACATTAAACAAACCGCAAACATGGCAACACGGCGCATAAGCAAATGCAGACGGTCACTAATACTTATGATGAAATGGCGCATGGTCTTTTTCCACTTTTAGGAAAAGGTGAGCCGCTTGTCACGGCCCACCTATTAGATTAGCGGTTGTCGTCACTCAATTTTTTCCACAATGCCGTATCTTCTGCTGACATCAAGTCTGAGTCGTAAACTGGCAGAGATGCTTTGCGGAACACGGCGCGCTCTTCATCTGTCAAGCGCTGAACTGTAACGCCTTTTTCCTCTAGCGCTAGCAGACCATTTACCGAAGCAGCCGCCAGCCAATCGCGAGCCGCCGCGTCTGCCGCAACAACTGCTGCATCAACGCTCGCACGATCAGCAGATGACAATCCATCATACCAGCCCTTTGAGGCGATTACTGCACGCAAAGGCCAGATAACATCTGCATTGGCAAAGTTCTTGATGAAATCAGTTTGTCCAAACATTACCGGAATAAATGGTGAATTTAGATAACCGTCGATTACGCCAGTCTGCAATCCAGCCGGAACTTCACCCCAAGGAACGATAGTGCCGCTTGATCCCCACGCTTCGTACATTGCAATCTGTGCATCGTCCAACGCACGCATCCGCAGGGATGACATATCCGCAGGAGACCGCACAGCTTGTGTTGTAGTAATAACACCAGAAGCTGGCCCAAGCGGTGCAAGCGCTAGCAAAATAGCATCTTGTTTGGCCAAATTCGCATTGATCCGCGTATAGACGTCACCTGCAGCCAATGCACGATCCATGTGTGCGATATCGTTAAAGATATAGGGCAAACGGACGCCGTAAATGAACGGATCGACCTGTGCAACTGCGCGTACATCTGAAAGTGAAACCTCAAGCAAGCCTGTCGAGACCTGATCAAATTTTTCAGCTTCATTACCAACAGAGCCGCGAGGCATTTCGCGAACATCCATACCAGCTTCTTTCAGCGATTTGCCAAAAGTAAACGCCCAGTTATACGAGCCTGATGTTTCTAGATCGGGCTTGCTGTCTAGCGCAATTTTTACCTCTGCCGATGCAGCCGAGGTCATTACCAGCAATACTGCTAATGTTAGTGCCTTAAGTTTCATTAGGTAGTCTCCCTTATGGTTTGGTTAGTTGACAGAAAATCCGAACAGGCTAGGAAGCGTGAGGCTGATTGCAGGCCAATAGACTAGAGCCAGCAACACTAACACCTGAACGAAAATAAAAGGCAGCACGGCATAGGCCAGCCTCCAATAATTGGAGTTCGATAATGCTGACACTACAACGAGGCACTTGCCTAATGGCGGCGTTATCAAACCAATACAAAGATTGAAGCACAGCACTATGCCAAGATGAATTGGGCTAATGCCTTGCTCCATTGCTTGTGGTGCGAAGAGTGGAATGAGCAAGGTAAGCGCAACTGGCGTGTCCATAAACATGCCCGCTGTCAAAAATATCACCATGAGGAAAAACAGGTACTTCGTGCCTGTTAGCCCTAGCGAGTCAACCCATGCTGCAAGGGCTTGCGACCAGCCCAATTGGCCTGCCAGATATCCCAGCACTGAAATTGCCGCCAGAATGATAAAGATTGTACCTGTCATCTTTGCGGTAGCTTCAACCGCATCAAAGATCATTTTCCAGCTTAAGCCTTTATAGAAATGGCCTGCCACCAAGGCAAAGAATACCGCGATCGCCGACCCTTCTGTTGGTGTTGCCAACCCGAACACCAGCGAGCCAAGAATTACCAGAGGCAGACATAGCGCCGGCGCCGCATTCAGTAGGCTGGGCAAGAACCGAGGCAAATCATGAGAAGTGCCGCCTGGATGTCCTTTAATATGCGCAATGATCCCGTTAAGCAGCATTAGTGAGCTGGCAAGCAACAAACCGGGCACAACGCCCGCGATAAATAGCGCCGCCACGGATGCACCCGTAAGGCCACCATAGATAATCATGATGATAGACGGCGGGATAATCGGCCCAATCATCGATGATGCTGCGGTGATAGCGCCTGCATAATACTGGCTATATCCCTGGGCTCTCATTTCTGGCACGAAGGTACGCGACAAGGCTGCACTATCTGCAATAGCCGAACCTGATATACCGGCAAAGAACACGCTAGTAAGGATGTTCACATGCCCTAAACCGCCACGAAAGCGCCCAACAATTGCCATCGCGAAATTGATCAGGCTCCGCGTCACTCCTGCCCGGCTCATGATCTCTGCGGTTAGGATAAATAGTGGCATCGCCATAAACGCAAACACATCGAGCTGAGCAAAGATGCGTTGCGGCAAAATCGAGAGGAATTGGGCTTTATCTACAGCAAAAAACGTTAGCACTGCCACCGATCCCATTAGATAGGCAAAGGCGGTACCACTGATTAGCAACATCACAAAAATAATTGGAATGAAATACATTGTGCTACACCGCCGTCCCTATAGAGGCCGCATCGACCTGGCCGGTGCTGCCGATGGTCGGTGGATGGGTCACGATTGATTTAAGATCAATATCTGACTGCGCGAGATTTGCCAAATCAGGGCACGGCCGTTCCATATCCGGATCACTCGCAAACAGCATCTCCAGCGCCTTTGCCGAAGCCAGCATCGCCTCATCACCGTGAACTGGTCCAAGCATCTGCAGTCCAAAAGGCATACCCTCGGCGTCTCGGCCACAGGGAAGGGTGATCGATGGGCCGCCAGCAAGCGATCCACGATACATTAAGGCCAGCCAGCGATAGTAGATATCCATCCCCTGACCCGCAATTTCCTGCACATAATCTTCTGACCACGGATAAGCTGATATTGGTACAGTGGGTAACAGAACAACGTCAACGCTATCCATTACTGCATTGAACCGGCGCAAAATAAGGGTCTGTTCGAGATGCGCCCATGCTCTATCCATTAAAGACATGGATCGACCTAATTCCAAATTTGCTGTGATGTCGGCGCCAAATGTGGCGGGGTTCAATTCGCTCACCTCGCCAAATGCCGCCAGAAAACTCTCTGCCCGCAAAATGTCAAAGCAACGATCCATTTCACCAAGGTTAAGATCGACAGGGCGGCAATCTTGAACATGGGGTGTAATCTTTTCAATGCGGTTACAGAATGTTTCCCGAATAGCTGAGTCTACCGGTGCCCCGCCAAAATCCTCACTAAAGCCAACACGCAAGCTACCAAGGTCCATAGCAGTCAAGTCGCCAAACCGATCTGCAGGAACTTGCACCGACAATGGATCATTTGGATGGTAGCTTTGCAACAAGCTCAACATTAGCGTCAAATCATCAACAGTGCGTGTCATTGGGCCAACGACTGAAATTCCTGACCACCCAAGAGGCCTTGTGGGGTGGGCAATCAAATCGACAGATGGACGAAACCCTACAATGCCACAAAGCGCTGCAGGCAATCTTAGTGATCCACCTGTGTCCGAACCCGTGCATACAGGCAACAGATTTGCCGCTAGCGCTGCTGCCGACCCACCCGACGATCCGCCAGATATCAAGTTGGCGTTAAACGGGTTCGCAGTGGCGCCCCATACTGGATTGCGGCTGTTACCCCCTGCCCCACACTCGGGCACATTTGTTTTGGCAAGAATAATGGCACCAGCATCACGAAGTCGCCCGACCATTGGCAAATCGGCATTAGGAAGATGATTGCGCATACGGGGGCTACCATGAGTTGTAAGCAACCCTTTAGTATCCTGAAGGTCTTTGACCCCGATCGGCAACCCATCGAGTGGCCCCTTTGGGGTGCCAGCATTCCATCTGCTGGTCGCACGAGCCGCCTCGGCAATCCCACCGTCAATATCGATCGACGTCAAAGCATTCAATTTGGGATTTATGCTGTCGATTTGGTCAAGACAAGCTGACAAATACGCACTTGGCGTAAGCGTGCAATCCGCAAACCGTTCTAGAACCTGACGTGCAGATAGCGCCATCAAACCAACCGTTTTCATGGCCACACTACCGATGAGTTTGTCCAGATTAAGCCGATCACCTAACCCCTCCGTACAATATCAAAGATTACCGTAAAGCTAAGAAAATCTGATAGATAATGAAAAATTGGGAATTAACATTAACCAAATGGAATGGTTTTTAATTCCTCTGTGGTTTTTTGCAAACATTTCAGGAAAAACAGAAATGTAGGGTTTGTTTGAGCTTGATCACCACGCCAAAAACACCTGACATCAGACAAAATCCCACGTGTGTCCAGAGCAAGTGTAACAATATCACCGCGTGCGGCATGGGATTGGGCAAGTCGTTGCGGCATCAACCCTAATGCCGGAATCACATCCAACAAAGCCAGGTTAAGCGTCAAAGAAAGAGACGCAATCGTGTTGGCCGGCGGCGCCAACTCGTTTTCTGCAAAGAGAGTATCTATGGCCCGCCGCGCCACTGAATTTGCTTGCGGCATAATCCATGGAAAATCGACCACATCAGTCCATTTAAGGTCAGGCTGTCTTGCAAGATCGTGATTGCGACCCGCAACAACAACAACTGGCTCTTCAAATAGTCGTATCTGGTTAATGCCGGGTAATTCCTGCGGTTGCCAGCTTCGCGCAATCAACAGGTCCAACGCCCCATCCTGCAATTCTGGTATAAGCTCAACGAAATGTCCTTCTCGTACCGAGATACTCGCCTCTGGTGTGCTGCTCTTGAACAGCGCAATTGTGCTGGGTAGCAAAGTTGGGGCAACAGAACTAACAACACCGATTGCAACCGCCCCTGAAATCCCACTGGCCATCGCTTCAAGGTCAAAAGCTGCCCGGTCAAGTTGGTTGAGCGCCTGTTTGGCGTGTACAACCAGTCGGTGCCCTATTGGTGTCAAAAATAGACGGTTTCGATCGCGTGTCACAATGGGAACACCGACAATCTTTTCCAATTCCGCGATCTGCTTTGAAACTGCGGGCTGGGTAATGTTTAACTCTTCAGCCACCCTTGCCAACAGCTTCAGGTCAGACAACGCGGCAATCACCCGTAAATGGCGGAGCTTTACTGCCTTTTGGAAATCATTGTTTGAAATAGCCATTACTCGCTGCGTGTGGGTTATATCTCAGTATTTACCACAGCCAGCGCGCACAAATCTATATTGGACTTGGTCTTCGATCAGGCAATGATTGAACTACATTCATGATCAAGGCTCTTGGACGGGTAGCCGTCTAGCTTTTCCAAATAGATAGGTTACCAACACCACTGGCTGCGCAAATCGCATTTTTGACCCTGTAAACACTTTGCAGAAAGGTCAAGTCACTACCGAAGAAGTGTAAGCGTGAGTTTCATTTAAGTTGTATTAGCTTATCACCTCGCATTACCGCTGTCGCACACCTGTCACACAGAGATTGACGGAACGGGCATATTTATGGGAATCTACACAAAACTTTAAACATGGTGTGAAAGCTAGAAACTGTCGGTTTTGCTTGAAAAAAAATGGTGGCGGAGGAGGGACTCGAACCCCCGACACGCGGATTATGATTCCGTTATTCCAAACAAAATTATCCTTCATTGCCTTCACCAACCCATCAAGCTCCGAGGTCCGCGGCACAAGGCCCAACCCAATCTAGACCCCACCCCCTCTAATCAAGTCAAAATCTGATTTAGAAATGCCCAAAGTAACCCCGGTCCGTGGTCCGTTAAACGCGGACCTTGGCCCTCGAAACTTGGTCCTCGAACCACGG
>CALFSV010000008.1 GCA_937916485.1 uncultured Paracoccaceae bacterium
CTTTCGCCGTTCGGGTCGAATGGCCGGATTTAGCCCTTCGCGACAGAAAGTTTCAAATATGAGACCCGCAACATTCGTGGTGTTTAGGTTCAAAGGCACTGTTTAGTGCCACGGAAGGCACGTCAATTTGTGCTCATTGACTGATGCTCTCCGACTCGCGGACACACTCTCGCTGCGCAGAATGTTGTCGCGGAAATAAGCAGTCGGCAGGGCGTTTCTTATGCTGCATCTCGTTCATGGCCGGGAAACTGGATCGCTGATAGAAAGAATGAATGTGCGCCCGACCTGTTTTGCAGCGATACCTTGCGGAAGGCTGATCAACGGCATAACATTATGTGTAACTTTTTTTCTATAAATAGGCGAGGTTGATCATGCTTGAATCCGGAGTGCTATTTGACCAGTTCTGCTTTGTGCAGGCTTCGTTCGAAAGTTCACGTCATGTTTATCGGCGCGAGCATGGGCCTGGTCAGGTGCGCCGGTTTTTCAACGCTAGCTTTACCGCCTTTGAGATACGCAGGTACATGATGAACTACTATTTCTCTAAGGGCAGTTTCACTATTTCTGAGCTTGTCAAAGTCTCTGAATTTAGCCGGCCGACTGTCACTTCGACCGTTCACGAAGCCTTGGAGCTAGGTTATTTGGAAGAGCTGTCAGGCACCGGTGATCGCCGTCGCCGCGATTTTCGCCCGACGGAGCCAATGTTAGAGGCCTGGCGCAATTACTGTAACGCCCTTCTTGCAAACCCAGAGTTTTCCCGCACTCTGAAGCTCGCTCAAACATTGATATCTATGCGCGAGCTTGAGGCTCAATCATCAGACGCAAGTATGTAAAATTTTTTACTCTTTTATGCTATTACCCTCTGTGCTGCAATTGATGGACAGCGGGTGTCGAGGCATCTCAGCCAATTCATGGCACCCTCTGATGAAGCCAATGTTCAGAGGGAGTCACGCGCATGTTGAAAATGCCGGAGTTGCAGTACGTATCGTACAAGGATGGTCGTCTGGCATATCGGGAAGCGGGAAAGGGTCCTGACCTGTTTTTCCTTCATGGCATGAATGGCAGCAGCCGGAGCTGGTTCCATATCTTTGAAGTTCTCGCGCCTTCTTTTCACGTTGTTGCATGGGATGCGCCAAGCTTTGGAGCCTCCGATGTGTTCGGCGATACGATTGAAGACTATGTTGACGCCGCCAAGGCGCTGATGCAGGCAGTGAAGATCCGCGAGGCAATCGTGGTTGGCCATTCAATGGGGGGCGTGATTGCCACGCAGTTGGCTGCTGATCGGGAATGTTCAACCGCAGGTCTGGTTCTGTCTTCGACGCATCTGGGTTTTGGCCTTCCCGCAAGTGCACCGTTGATGGCGCGCTACGCTACGAGGATTGATCACATCAAGTCCGAAGGGGTCGACACGGCCTATGGTCTTGAACGCGCCAAACGCAACACACCCGAAGGGACATCTCAAGCCGTCATTCGGTTTCTGGCGGAAATAACATCGGGCGCGCGGATCGAAGGGATCCGCGATGGTGGCCGCATGAGCCAGGAAGCTGACAATGCTAAAATCGGTCCAAATGTGCGCGTTCCGGTGCTCATTTTGTCAGGGGGCAAGGACACTGTGATCTCACCTGACATGCATGGAGCGCTGGTCTCGACATTTCCGAAAGCAAAGCAGGTCGTTTTCCCCAAAACGGGACACGCGTCCTACGTAGAATGCCCCGATCTCTTCAACGAACAGATTAGACAGTTTGCATACCACTGTAAGAGCCACGAGCTATCAACATCAAAAAACTGATTGGATATCAGTGAAAGGGAGGAAGAAAGATGACTATAAGAACAACCATTGGCATGCTTGCCGTTGTCGCGGCGGGCGTTGGCCTCACCGGTGGCCCTGTGTCGGCCCAAGACCTGAAGGTGGCCCTCGCGGCCGAACCCACGTCAATGGATCCGCACTATCAGAACCTGACCATCAACAACTCAATGGCGACACAGGTCTACGATGCGCTGGTTCTGCAGGATGTGAATCAGAAACTGGTTCCTGGGCTAGCTCAGTCTTGGAAGCCGGTCAATGACACCACTTGGGAATTCAAGCTGCGTTCCGGTGTTACCTTTCACAATGGCGCGGCATTCACTGCCGAAGACGTGGTTGCGACTATGCAACGGGCGGCGAACGTGCCAAACAGCCCGTCCAGTTTCGCAACTTTCATTAAAGGAAAATCTTTTGAAATTGTCGATGATCTTACATTACGCATTTCGACAGAGAAACCTTACCCGTTCACACCCAATGATATGTCTAGGGTTGCGATCATCGACTCTGCATTTGTGAATGCCACTACAGAGGACTTCAACACTGGCGCAGCGTCCTTCGGGACAGGCCCATTCACATTATCAAAATGGCTACCAGGTGATGTGATCGAATTAGCTCGCAATTATGGTTATTGGGGGGCTACTGCCGAATGGGATAATGTATTTGTTCGGCCCATTGGAGACGGGACAACCCGGTCAGCAGCGTTAATTACGGGTGATGTAGATTTCATTGAAAGAGTCGGGCCTGCTGATTTGCCCAATCTGGAAAGCCGAGAAGGAATTTCGGTATTCAAATCCGTATCCAATCGCTTGCTTTACATAACACTGCATTTGACGGACGATCGGATAAGGCCTTTCGTGACGGATCATGAAGGCAATAATATTGCATCACCGTTCCAGGACATTCGAGTGCGCAAAGCTGTATCTCTCGCGATCAATCGAAAGGCTATTGCGGATCGTGTAATGGATGGACTATCGGAGCCGGCGGGTCAGTTTTCGCCAGAAGGTTACATTGGTTATTCAGTCAATCTCAAGCCTGACGACTATGACCCTGATCGTGCAAAAGAATTATTGGCTGAAGCAGGATTTGCGGACGGGTTCAAATTGACTGTGCATGGTCCGGCTGGTCGTTATTCTAATGATACTAGGATTCTTGAAGCCATAGCACAGATGCTGTCGCGTATTGGTATCGACACAACTGTGGAGACTATGCCTGCGTCTGTCTTTTTCAAGCGGTTTGCTAGCGGAGGGCCGGATAAAACGCCTGAATTCACCGTCGCCATGTCTGGCTATGCGAATGGTTCAGGCGAGCCTTCGCATCCACTGCGGATTTTTATCCATACGAAACAAAAAGAACGAGGATATGGCCCAGGCAATCGCAACGGTTACAGTAACGCCAAGGTTGATGGGTTGATTGAAAGTGGGCGCGCGTCGATGGATATCACAATAGGTGAAAAAGCATTCATTGAGGCGACTGAAATCGCGATGCAAGAATACGCGCTTGTTCCTATTCATCATGAGATCGCCACCTGGGCAGCTCGTGACGGCATTGCTTATAAACACGGAGCCTTGGATAGTACTTTTATCCACAACATCCGCTCGAAATAATAATATAAGGTTGGCCTGTCATTTATCCCAGGCGGGCCAATCGTTAAAAGGAACCTTCCATGCTAGCCTTTATTCTTAGACGCGTCATGCAAAGCGTGGTCGTCCTTTTTGTCATGTCGTTGATTGTATTTTCTATGATCAATCTGGTCGGTGATCCGGTCGACATGCTGGTCAATCCAGAAAGCCTACCCGAAGAAATCGACCGCGTGCGCCGTGACTTCGGCCTCGATCAACCGGCCTATGTGCAATACTGGAAGTTTCTGACAGGCGCGCTGTCGGGGGATCTGGGCAATTCCTTCATCTTTGGAAGACCCGCACTAGCGCTCATGGCGGAACGTTTTCCGGCCACACTCGAACTTGCTACGAGTGCCCTTATAATCGCTGTAACGGTGGGGCTGCCGTTGGGTATCTACGCGGGCCTACGCCCCAATGGATGGGGCACACGCATCATAATGGGTGGATCGGTACTTGGGATTTCGGTTCCAACTTTCTGGCTTGGTCTTATGATGATCATTGTTTTTTCTGTCATCCTTGGATGGCTACCAGTTTCGGGTCGGGGAGAAACGGCCGTCTTCCTTGGGATTGAGAGCAGCTTATTTACTATTGATGGCCTCAAGCACCTTATTCTACCCGCCACAAACCTCGCCCTGTTCAAGATCGCAATGGTGATACGTCTGACGCGGGCAGGGACTGAAGAGGTGATGGCACAAGACTACATCAAGTTTGCGCGCGCAAAGGGATTATCTTCCAAGCGCATCGTTCGCGCTCATCTTCTACCTAATATCCTTATACCAATTATCACTGTGCTGGGGATCGAATTTGGTACGTTAATAGCCTTTGCGACTGTTACGGAATCTATCTTTGCCTGGCCGGGTCTGGGCAAGCTTGTGATCGACGCAATCGTTAACCTCGATCGACCCATTGTCGTGGCTTATCTGCTCTTCGTGGTGGCTCTGTTCCTCGTCTTAAACTTGGTGGTCGATATCATTTATGCGGTGCTAGATCCACGCGTGCGCTTGCAGGGAGAGGGAGAATGAGCAACTTAAACGCAATGTCCGCTGTGAGGCCGGGCAAAGAACGTATTTCCAAGACCATGCAGGCACTACTTTCAAAGCCCACAACTCTAATCTCGGGCTTTCTACTGATATTGATCGTCGCATCTGCGGTATTTGCGCCCCTTATCGCGCCAACCAACCCATATGATTTATCTACCGTCAGCATCCTGGACGGACGGCTTGAGCCCGGTGAAGAAATGTTTGACGGCACGATCGCCTGGCTTGGCACTGATGGGGCGGGGCGCGATGTTCTTAGCTCGATCCTCTATGGATTGCGTACCAGCTTGACCGTGGCCATCAGCAGCGCTCTTGTCGCGTTGGCAATAGGGCTCTCGGTTGGGTTGACGTCCGCCTTCTATGGCGGTCGGATAGATGCGTTTTTAATGCGGGTTGTCGATATTCAGCTATCTTTCCCGGCTATTCTGGTTGCGCTTGTGTTGCTCGCGTTGCTGGGCAAAGGCATCGATAAAGTCATCATTGCACTCGCGATCGTGCAATGGGCGCTTTATGCGCGCACGGTCCGTGCAGCCGCCATGGTGGAACGTCGCAAAGAGTATTTCGAGGCAGCGACCTGCCTGGAACTCAGCAACACCCGAATCATCTGGAAGCATCTTTTGCCAAATAGCGTTTCGTCTCTGATTGTGCTGGCAACCTTGCAAACGGCGCACTCCATCTCGATTGAAGCAACCCTCAGCTTCCTCGGCGTAGGTGTGCCCATCACTGAGCCATCGCTTGGATCACTGATTTCAAACGGCTTCGACTACATCCTGTCAGGTGCGTATTGGATTACGTTTTTTCCCGGCATCATGCTGCTTGCGACCGTTGCGGCGATCAACATCTTCGGTGATCAGCTGCGCGCAATCATCAATCCGAGGCTTTCAAAATGAAGCACACAAAGCTTTTGTCTATTCAAGGACTGCGCACAGAATTTCCCACGCCCGACGGGCCCTTGGCGGCCGTGAGTGGCGTTGATCTCGAGGTCACGCGCGGCGATGTTCTCGGCATCGTGGGGGAGTCTGGCTCGGGCAAAACCGTTCTTGGACTGTCCATCATGGGATTGGTCGACCGGCCGGGCCGTGTCACTGCGGGGCGCATTGCGTTCGATGGCACCGATGTCACCAACTATTCCGAGGCGCAATGGCAAGGCCTGCGCGGCAACAGAATTGCGATGATCTTTCAGGATCCGACCACCAGCCTTAACCCGGTGCAGCGCATTGGTGTACAGATGATCGAGGCCATTCAGGCCCATAGAGACGTCTCTACCGATGCCGCGCGGCAGACCGTTCGCGAGGCGATGGTGCGTGTCGGGATCAACAGCCCCGATGAACGGCTGGAAGCCTATCCACACCAGTTTTCCGGCGGTATGCGACAGCGAGTTGTCATTGCCACCGCACTCCTGAACGAGCCCGATTTGATCATCGCAGATGAACCAACTACGGCGTTGGACGTCACCGTGCAGGCGCAAATCTTGCGTGATATGCGGCGTCTTTGCCGCGATACCGGTACGGCGTTGATCTGGGTCTCTCACGACCTGGGTGTCGTGGCGCAGATCGCCCATCGTGTGGCCGTGATGTACGCGGGCCGCATCGTAGAACAAGGGGCAACCGAGGTGATGCTGAAATCACCATCACATCCCTATACTGCGGGGTTGATGGCCAGCATGCCCGCGAACGCGCCGCGCGGGCAACGCTTGGTCTCTATTCCTGGTGGTCTTCCGCAGTTGTCGAACCTGCCAAAGGGTTGCTCCTTCGCTCCACGCTGCGCTCACGCTACCACGGCCTGTGATGTACTGCCCGAACTGTCCCCAACCTCGCCCGACCACGCCGTTCGTTGTGTCTCTCCGCTTCAAGAAAGGGGCTAACATGCCACAAGTCATTGAACTTAAATCTGTGTGTCGCAGCTTTGGAAAGAAGCCCGATCTGGCGGATCGTATCGCGACCGCGTTTGGGGCTAAATCCACGGCCAAACTTTTACGGGCCGTCGACGGCGTTGATCTTGCGATCGAGCAAGGGGAAGTGCTGGGCCTTGTAGGCGAGTCCGGATGTGGGAAATCCACACTCGGCCGGCTTGTGGCGGGTATCCTGCCGCACGACTCTGGTGATGTGCTATTCAACGGCAAGACTATGGTGGACAAGACAAGTCAAAAGACCGGCAAAGGTTTGGGTGTCCAGATGATCTTCCAGAACCCCGCTGCCGCATTGGACCCACGTCAGCGTATTCTCGATGCAATCACCGAAGCCCCCATCGCCCACGGGCTGATCCAAAGGTCGCAGGCGCGTTCTTTCGCGATAGAGGCGCTCGATCGGGTTGGACTGCGAGAGGACGCACTTGACCGCTATCCGCATCAGTTTTCCGGAGGGCAGCGCCAGCGGATCTGCATCGCACGGGCGTTGGCGGTCAATCCCGAAGTCGTCGTCTGTGATGAATCTGTGGCGTCGCTGGATGTCTCCATTCAGGCGCAGATCATCAACCTGTTTCTTGATCTGCGCGACAGTTTGAACCTGTCGTATCTGTTCATCAGCCACGACATCAGCGTGGTCGAACATGTCTCCGATCGGATTGCAGTAATGTATCTTGGGCAGATTGTAGAAATTGCGCGAGCCTCTGATCTTTTGGAAAACCCCCTACACCCCTATACACAGGCTTTGCTAAGCGAAGTTCCCACACTGGACCAAACCTTGTCCGAGGAACATGCACTAGAAGGAGAATTGCCTTCGCCCTTGTCGCCCCCGTCAGGCTGTAGGTTCCATCCTAGATGCCCCATCGCTATGGAAGAATGCCGGTCACTGGCACCGCGACTAGAGTCCCAGGGATCAGGTCATCGGGTCAGCTGCCTCGCTATCCGGAAGGAAATGTGAGCGATAGTTTTGCCGAATGTCTCCACCGGCAATCCCTTTGACGATCCAGCGGGACAATCAAATTTGACTCAGATCTGAATTCGGCCACGGAAAAGCCCGCTCT
>CALFSV010000009.1 GCA_937916485.1 uncultured Paracoccaceae bacterium
GCCCTCTGAACCTGCTCGTTGGCAGCACGGGCATCAAGTTTCTGGGCGATGGCGAGTGGCAGGCGCGCAAGCACGCCGTGCAACGGCGACGCCAATTGCGCAAGGTCCCGCGACCAAAGACGTAATGCAGACTTCGTTGCCGCGGATCATGAGTTTCACTTAATCCATCGACGTGAAAGGTTTTTCGATCAGGCCAAGCGCGGGCTGGGGTCGCGGTCATTGGCTTGCCGAGAAAAGTTCTGTGGCCGAGTAGCCTTTTATTGGACCTTCATCGCCATCCCGTCAGATGCTGTGTACTCGGCACAAAAGCTTCCACTAGATGTGGGCCGGCTGCCACTTGTCCAGAGCTTCCAGAAATTTTTCCTGCTCGCCGTCATGCATGCGGACATTGTTCTGCGGATATGGAAAGTTGTGCGCCGTCACCTCGGTGTGAAATTTGCCAAGGGCCTCGACCCTTTCGAGATTGATCTGCCGGTGCAGGCGTCCAACATTGCCAAAGGCGTGGGCGTGTTTTGGTGGTTTGTCTTCTTCGCTGGCTTCCCCGCAAATGTCGGCAATAAAGCAAATCACCGCATCGGCGGCCTTGCCGGACCCAAGCGAAAAGGTGACCACGTTCGTTTTGTCATTCACAGCCGCCAGGACCTCTTCGGCCAGGCACTCGACCTCGACGGCAAATACACCGACATCCTCCATCCGCTTGAGCCTCGCGTAGACCTTCATCGCTTCCTCGGCGGTGCGCCCCCAGGCACGCAGGCCACCACTGTAGTGGCTGAAGGTTGGGATCAGGCCGATGTGGCTTTGCACCGGGATCCCGTCGCGCGCCATGCGCTCCATCACGTCGAAAGACCGCACAGTGTAATACATGTCCGCCCCATTGCGCATCATCTCGTAGGCGTGGGCGATTAGCTCGTCATCTGAGCCGAATTGCGCCCAGGATGCGCCCACACCCGTGAAGTGGTATGGCGCGATGTCCCGCACATCCTTCAATTGGTCGGGCCAAACAGTTAGGAGATCAATTCCTGCCTCAACACAGGCACGCACCTCGTCACTGTTTGCCGGGTTGGCCATCGAAAGGGTGCGCCCAGATCTCTTGAGCGCCCGCAGATCCGACACGGTGTAGTTGCGTTTGGCCGGGCGGCGGTAGAAATCGTAGATGCGTTTCATTGTTCACTCCTGTTATCCGACATTCCCCAAGTGGACTGCCGCTCGACCGCAAGGTGGCCTGATTTTGCCTGCCGACCAAGTGTTTCGCGCCGCAGACGGCGCGCGGCATTCATCTGAATCCTCATATCTCCGCCTTCACCCAAAATTTGCTTCATAGACCCGCAGCCAGTTGCCCGCGGTGAGAAGATGAATTTCTTCCTGCGAAAACCCCCTGCGCTCTAGCGCGGCAGGCAACAGGCCCATCTTGGAAATGTCAGGCAACCACTTTGGCGGGGGCGGCATCAGGGCCCTGTCCTTCGCGCCCGCACCATATTGGTCGCTTCGTGTCCAACGACCCTGGCGCATCCAATCGAGCTCTGGTGTTCCAACATAGTGGCCCGCATCGGTGCCAACACCGACGTGTTCCAAACCCATTATGTCAACGGTGCGCGCCATCATCTCGGCCCATCCGTCTACACTGTCGCAAGCCTCTTTAGGTGTGATATTCGGATAAATGGCCAACCCCATGATGCCACCACTTTCAGCAAGCGCCTTGAGCACGGTGTCGGACTTATTACGAAAATGCGGCATGAGACTTCCAGCATTGGCATGCGTGACCGCGATTGGTTTGGAGGATGCTTCGATCGCATCGAGCGTGGTCTTCTCGCCGACGTGGGAGCAGTCGACCATCATGCCGTATTTGTTCATTTCACCGATGATTTCTCGGCCGAACCGGGTTAGGCCAGAATCGTGTGGCTCATAGCAACTGCCGCCGATATCGTTCTGAATATTGTAGGTCAGCTGCGCCACACGAACGCCCAGTTGGGCAAAGAGTTCAGGGTATCTGATACGGCCCTCGAACATACCGGAGTTCTGAAACCCCAAGAGAACCCCAACCTTACCGGTTTTGTCAGCAGTGTGAATGTCGGCCACATTGCGGCAGATCATCATGAGGTCGCTGTTGGCTCTCTCCTTGTCTAGCCAGTCAGCAATGGCATCAAGGCTGTTGATCGCTCCGCCCCAGAACTCGACAGTGTTTGTCACACAGGTGAATCCGCCAGCACGCAGGCTTTCGAAAATCTCGCGCCGAAAATCGCCGCATTGGAGTCCATCAATTAGCATTCGTCTTTTCCTTTTTTCATTACCGGTTCCGCGATAAATTCTTCAGTTAACAGTGAAATATCCATATCGTGATCCTCTTCGCCATTTTCTGCCCCCACGAGGGTGCCGTCCTCCGCAAGAGTGATAGGGCCAGTGTGCAGTCGGGACAGTTTTGTGTCGGGAGCCTGGGCAGCGTTTGACGCATCAAACAGCTCGAACCATAACTCATGATCCGTCGGAATCCCGTGGTGACATATTCGCAAAAGCTCGTTTTCCTGACAGGCGCTTGGTCCAACCACGCGGGCAACCGCTGTGCCGCTCCGCGAGATTTCTATGTGGGCATCGAGACCATGCTTCTGGATGACCGGGCCAACCACTGCGAATTCTTCCGCGGCCACAAGGTTCACGACCTTGACACAACCCTTGCCGTGGCGACGATCCATTTCTGTCAGGAGATCGCTCACCTCCTCGGCGACCGCCCAGGCATGCTTGCCGTGTGCATCGAGGCAAAGATTCGTCTCGTCGCCAGAGATTGTACTGTGTCTTTCGATGCCGATCTTGAGCACATCTATGCTGTCGAGAAGGCGTTCAAAACCGGACAGGCCACGCGAAGCGGAGTAAAGCCCGGCCTCTGTTAGCGCCGGGCGGCGTCCCGCCGGGAAACCCTTCCATTGCAGCAGCCTGTCAATCACAATGCGAGCTTCCCGCAGGGAAACGATGCAATCAGGACCATTTACCGCCGTCATGACTTTGCCCTGCCTGGGCGGGCCGGATTTGCCCAATCCATGTCCGCCGTTCCACTGGCAATTTCTTCGGGTAGCGGAGCGCCTTGGAAAAGGACGCCACAGATGCCGCGATCCATTGCATCCACAGTTTTATCGAGACCATGCAGCCCCGAATTCAGCAGTTTTGTGATATGCGCGGGAATGAAATCACGGTGCATAATGTCGGCGTGGGGCGTGTGATAGGGTAGCCCGCTCAGCGATTGTATCCGCGTTACGATCTGACGCAGGTCGGGATTGTCGATCAGGAACCGGGAAACACTCTGTCCGGGCGGTGCTGCACCCAGAGCGGCGTCAAGCTCAACGACCAGGCGCGGCACGTCCAGAACCAGCTCATGTTTTTCATCGATGTCGGTGCGTGGACCCCTGCGGGGCTCTTCGGCGTTACGTGATTTGTACCAGATGAAATGCCGGGCTTCGGGAGCACCAAGATCCATCTCGAACGCCCAGGCATATTCGGCCCTTAGTAGGTCTTGTAATTCGTCAGTCGCCATTTCGGGCGCGCCAATTGCTTCTTCATTGACGATCAACGTTTTGACCTGCTGGTCGGCATAGGCCGGCACAAGGTCGATCATGAGGGACAATAGCGTTTCGGTTGTATGCGGGTGGAATCGTTCCTCGACCGAGGCGCAGAACCCGCTGAAAGGAGCGGAAACTTCAAGCGCGCCGGCTTTCAACTGGCTGCGCAGGCGACACAGGTCTGCATGTACACATGAAAGCTCGGCGGCCAGTTTGGCACCGCTAGGATAGCGGATGTAGTGCGTTGTATCCTCTTTGCGGTAAGTGATCGCCCGTTCAGTGAGTGTGATAAGACGGTCCAGCGGCTCGGGATCCGCATTGAGATCGAGCATCTTCGCGCGTGCGATACATTTTTCACGCACGAGCATCCAGCGGTTGATCAGCTTCGGCCAGTTGTTGGTAAAGTGCATCAACCCCATGGCCGAAGCATTCCCCACCCCCAGATAGCGTGCCATGGCCGGGTCCAGCTCAACAGCCGTATCGCCGCCTGCCATTCGGGCGAGATGATTCATCAGGTCGATGGAAAAAATGCGCATCATGTATGCGGAAAGCATTTCTGCGGCCAGTGACCCGCGCAGCGGATGGTCAGATTCGAGAACCCGGAAGGTTCTGGTGCCGAAGGCCCCGTTTCCATTCACGCCCGTGTTGCGCATCGCATACCCGGCGTTCCATAACTTTTCTGCATCGGGTTGACTGCCCGCTGCCAGTACCGCGACACTATCGTCGAAGAAGCGTGCACTTCGATTGGCGCGGAACCAAGTCAGTGTACCGGGCGTGGAGCGGCCGTGGTAAAGCTTGGGAGCTTCTTGCCGCATGGTTTCAAAATCCGCTTCTGAGATACGCCCTTCTACCAGCGCGGCCATCATATCCCATGCGGTGCCGATGATGCGGAGGGTGCGCCCCTTTTGGGTCGGTTTGAAGGAAAGGACCGGGACTGATAACACCCAGTTTCCTGGCGCCTCAATGTGGTAGAGAGCCTCTCCCACCCCATCCGCATTGATGTCGAACCGTACTTTTCTGAATGACCAGCGTTCCTCGATCAATTGCTGCATAAACGCGCGTGTCGCACTGATGCGTGACGGTTGCAGCGCCGCAAGGCGCTCGGGATGCATCATCAGAGCTGCCGGGCGGAGCGCGCAAGAATCCAGCGGCTCGGGCGCGCTTTGGATTGATCCAACTTGTCTTACTGTCATCACAGCCCCAAGAATTTGCCATTGTATTCATATAGAACATGTAGTATCTCATATAAATACTAACCGCGATTCTTGGAAAATCAAGGAAAATTCCGGGAGGGGTGCCTTCGCCGTTATCCGTCAATAGTTCTACTTTTCACCCTTAGGAGAACATCCATGACAAAATCTGGGCCCGAGACGACGCCCGCAGGTGTGCGCAGCCTCTCGACAGCAACGAAGGTTCTGAAGATGCTCGACTTTATCGCCTCTAAGCCAACACCGATGCGCCTCAGCGAGATTTGTACGGAATTGAAAATGGCGCGCGCTACCGCTTATCAACAGCTTAAGACACTCACCGATGCTGATTGGCTGGAATTGAGGGATGACAGTAGTTATCAACTCTCGCCGCATGTAATCTCGGTTGCCTCCATGGCGTTGCGACACATGCATGCGAGCGAACGTGTGCAGAATATTCTTAAAGACCTTGCTGAGTTGACCGGCCAGACAGCGTCGATCACGTTCGTTCAGGACGGTTCGCCCATCATTACTCAGAGTGTTGAGGCAGACCAGCTGATCGTTGCCCGACAATGGGTTGGCACTAGGCTCGATCTGATGAGTTCGGCTTCGGGTAAGGTGCATATCATCTTCGAGGATCTCAGAATCGAAACAGAACTTTGTGCAGAAGCCCTCGCCAGCATTCCAAAAGAAGAGGTCACGCAGATTCGGGCGGAGCGGATCGCATTTTCTGAACCTGGAATCGGGCTTCTGTCCGCCGCCACACCGGTTCTGAGTGCCGGCCATCACTGCATCGCGGCGCTGTCAATTGTGGGCCTGGAGAACCGCAGTGACATGAATGACTCTCGCACGCATCTCCTTGAATCAGCAGAACGCCTGGCGACCATCCTTGGGACCTAAAGCGTTTCAGCTTATCTTTGGGACAGGGGAAAGCTGAAACGCTGCAAGACCTACTGATTTTTCGGGCGTTTCAAAAAAATCTGATGTCTCAGGTTCTTCCCGAAACACCTTGGCATCCCAAGATGCTTGGTAGCAAGCTACCTTCTCGGCGCGTTCAGACCACTTTAGGAATGAGAGTACTACCCGGAGTGTCAAAGGGATCAGATCGTTTTGTTCAATAACATTGTCCTCCAGGAATTTTGCTTGATTTCCCCGGAATGGCAGCTAGTATTGATATAAGATATACAGTATTCTATTAGAATACTCTTACAAGTTAATTCCTGGAGTTGTGATGTCAGTAAGACATGTTGGACCAAGCCGTAGTGCGCTCCGATCTGTTGGTGCGCTTCCAGCGGCGCGGCAACCGTCATGCATAAGTGCTTCATGCGCGTTAGCTCCGCAAATGACCGAGGCCCGCCGGTCATTCAAAACGGAACGGTTCAACATCAACGCGGGTGGGTCGGAAGAGGCTCTGTCCCACTTTGGGGATCAATAGAAAAAATGTACGTGGTGCAACGATGGCATCGCGCAACCACTTTAGAGGACAGCGGTATGGATAAACTAAACTTCTACATTAACGGAGAGTGGGTAAAACCATCTGAGACCAAAACGTTGGATGTGATTAATCCGGCGACAGAGAGCGCAGTAGCAACAATTTCATTGGGCTCCTTGGCAGATGTGAATTTGGCGGTCAGTTCAGCTAGAACTGCATTTGAATCATATTCACAAACTCCGGTGAGCCAACGCATAGAATTGCTTACGTCGATCAGAGAGGTATATGAGCGACGGGTCGACGATGTCGCTGATGCTATTCAAACTGAGATGGGGGCGCCAACAAGTTTGGCAAAAGGTGCGCAATCAATGGTTGGCCTTGCCCATCTAAGCGCAGCGATAAGAGCCCTCGGCAAGCATGAATTCGAGTATCAACATGATCAGTTCATAATCAGACATGAACCAATCGGTGTATGCGGCCTCATCACCCCATGGAACTGGCCCGTGAACCAAGTGTTTGCGAAACTTGCACCATGCATTGCAGCAGGGTGTACAGCGATTTTGAAACCGTCCGAGATTGCGCCACTTTCAGCGATGGTCATAGCTGAGATTTTTCACGAGGCAGGTGTGCCAGCCGGTGTCTTCAATTTGGTGAATGGTATGGGGCCCGTCGTGGGTGAAGCCATGTCTTCTCATCCGGGAATTGATATGATGTCCTTTACGGGGTCAACACGCGGTGGTGTGGCTGTGGCCAAAGCTTCTGCTGATGGTGTCAAGCGGGTCAGTCAGGAGTTGGGCGGCAAATCTGCGAACATTATTCTGGACGATAGCCATTTTGAAAAATCAGTTATGACTGGTGTGGATTTTTGCATGGGGAACACTGGCCAGTCATGCAATGCACCAACACGAATGCTTGTTCCGGCACATCGTAAAGCCGAAGCGTTTTCTATAGCAACGAAGCGAGCCGAAGAAACCGTTGCCGGCGATCCAAAAGCCGATGGTACGAATATTGGACCCCTTGTGAGTGATGTTCAATTCGCAAAAGTTCAGGACCTCATTGAAAAAGGAATAAGTGAGGGCGCAACTCTCCTGGCTGGTGGAACAGGCAAACCAGCGGACCTCGATACAGGTTACTATGTGAAGCCTACAGTTTTTGGCGATGTGACAAACAACATGACCATAGCAAGAGAGGAAATCTTTGGCCCTGTGCTGTCGATAATTGCCTACGAGGGCATCGATGAAGCGGTATCCATCGCAAATGATACAGAATACGGACTTGCCGCTTATGTCGCGGGCGAGAACAAGGAAGAATTGACCGCTATTGCCAGAAGGCTGCGCGCTGGCCAGGTCCATATTAACTACGGAACTGGGGGGGCGGATGCGCCATTTGGTGGTTACAAAAAATCCGGCAATGGACGAGAAAAAGCGGAATGGGGATTGGAGGAATTTCTGGAAGTTAAGGCGATTATGGGCGGTTAGAGCAGGCCCACCGAAGGCTTTGTAGACAATAATACTCCAAGGGGGGCTGATGTTATGAGCACAGGTTACGATGCTAATCGCTGGGCACGCGCGAACGATTGGGACGACCGTGCGCTGCGGCTGGATAAATTCGCGGTGGAAGATCCGGAAAACGGGTTCTCGGCCTTCAACGGCGCAGCCGATCCCAAGCCGGGTCTGAAGATCAGTGGCGGCAAAGTCGCGGCGATGGACGGCGTGGACGCTGAAGACTTCGATTTGATCGATGCTTTCATCGCCACCTATCATATCGACCGGGAAATCGCCGAGGAGGCCATGGCGATCCCCTCGGAGCAACTGGCGCGGATGCTGGTGGACATGAATGTGCCGCGCACCGAGCTCACGCGCCTTGCCCGGGGTCTGACACCTGCCAAACTGGCCGAGACCGTGGCGCAACTCAATGCGATGGAAATTGCCTTTGCCTATTCCAAGATGCGCGCGCGCCAGACCCCCGGAAATCAGGCCCATGTCACCAACGCCAAGGACGACCCTTTACAATTGGCCGCCGATGCCGCGATTGCCGTGGCCCTTGGGTTTGATGAGATTGAGACGACTATGCGCGTGGCCCGGAATTCATGGTCCAATGCGCTGGCATGTTGTGTCGGCTCAGTTGTGGGGCGTGCAGGGACGCTGTTTCAATGCTCCAGCGAGGAAGCCGAGGAGCTCGAGATCGGCATGGCCGGGTTCACCTCCTATGCCGAGACGGTTTCGGTCTACGGCACCGAAAGTGCGTTCATCGATGGGGATGACACGCCCTGGTCCAAGGCGTGGCTGGCGGCAGCCTATGCCTCGCGCGGGATCAAGATGCGATGCACCTCCGGGGCCGCGGCAGAATTGCTGATGGGGTTCCATGAGGCGAAATCGCTGCTTTATCTCGAAGCCCGCTGCCTCTGCCTGCAACGCGGCATGGGATCGCAGGGCACGCAAAACGGAGGGATCGACGGCGCGCCGCTGGCCGCGTCGATGCCCGGCGGCGTGCGCGAAATAATGGCCGAGACCCTGATCGCGGTCTGGCTCGATCTGGAATGTGCGTCGGGCAATGATGCACGCCATTCGGAATCGGATATGCGCGTGGCCGCCAAGGTGCTGCCCTACCTGATTGGCGGCTCTGATCTGATCTGTTCGGGCTTCGGCTCGATCCTGAAATATGACAACTCGTTCAATCCCTCGTCGTTCAATGGCGAAGAGCTTGAGGAATTTTTTGTCCTGCAACGCGACTTTGAGGCCGATGGCGGGCTGACCGCAGTTGAGGATGCCCGCGCGCTTGATCTGCGCCGCCGCGCCATCGATGCGCTTTCGCATGTGCTCAAGGATCTGGGGCTGGCCGAGGCGACGGAAGTGATGAAACGCTCGGTCGCCGTGGCCTCGGGGTCCAATGACACCGACACATTTGCGACCCGCGATGTGGGGCTGATCAGCGATAAGATCGCCGGTGACGGTGTGAGCGTGCTGGATGTTATCCGCTCGCTGCATCGCGGTGGGTTTTTCGATGAGGCGGAAAACCTGCTCTTTCTGGTCAAGCTGCGGGTCTCGGGCGACTACCTGCAAACCTCCGCCGTGGTGCGCGACAACAAGGTGATCAGCGCGATCAATGACCCGAACGACTATACCGGCCCCGGCACGGGCCATCGTCTGTCTGAGGCGCGCCGCAAGGAACTGGCCGCGATCCGCGATGTGCTGGACCGCGACGAGGTTCTGCGTGCCGAAGCCGTTCACGAGATGGGCGAGGCCAAGGCGATCCGCTATCAGACCATGGGTGCCGCCGACCCCGGAACTGATCCGTCCGAGATCGTTGTTGGCGTCAGCCCCGGCTTTGGCACCAAGATTTTCCGCACTCTGGCGGGCCATCGGCTGAGCGCGGTATTACGTGCCTTGCAGTTGGGCATTGAACGTGGCGGCGGCACTATGCGGCTGGTTCGGCTTTGGCATACCGCCGATACCTCCTTCCTTGGCCTGAGTGCTGCCCGGCTGTCGGGCTCAGGCGTTGGCATCGGCATCCAGTCCAAAGGCACAGCAGTCATTCACCACAAAGACCGCCTGCCGCATAACAATCTCGAGCTGTTCTCCAACGCGCCCATCACCACGCTTGAGCACTATGAAAACATGGGACTCAACGCGACGGTCTATGCCAGGGGCAAGCTGCCCGATCCCGTCGTCGTCCCCACCCGGGGCGAGGCTCTGGGCGCGCGGTTCCATGCTCGCGTGGCGCTGACCTATGCGATCGAAACCGCCATGACCGAAGACGGTGCCACGCCCGAGGATCTGGCAATCACGTTTCTGGAGGACGGCTGATGGCTGACAAATCTCTCACTGCCAGCGACTATCCGATTGCCGAAACTCAACCCGATGAGGTGATCGGAAATCGCGGCAAGCCCTTGTCGTCGTTGACGATGGAGGCGGTGCTGAATGGCGATGTCACCATGGAAGACCTGCGAATCACACCTCGGGCCTTGGAACAGCAGGCCCAGATTTCCAAATCAGTGGGCCGCTCCACGCTTGCCGGAAACTTTGAGCGCGCAGCAGAGATGGCGCAGCTTCCACAGGACGAGGTCATGGCTGTCTACGAGCTGCTCCGCCCCGGACGGGCGGCCTCAAAAGATAGCCTTCTGGACGTGGCGCAAAGGTTGAGAGACGAACTGGATGCGCCCCTGCTGGCGGATTTTGTTGAAGAAGCCGCGCGTTTCTACGAAAAGCGAGGTCTTTTCCGAAAGCGATACTAATCCTGCCCTTGTATCGACTGGAAGTACAAAGAACGTGACCCCCAAGTGAAATGTGGGTGTCCGGTCGGTTGGTTGGCGATGCGCGTCTGGTCCTCTACTGCAGAAAAGGAATGCTTCGAAAAGTTGGGGGCGAGTGCAAAAACAAACTTGCGAGTTATCCCGTCGAAGTCAATTTCGTGGTGGGGGTCCGGTTGCAGCCGTTCGAACGAGTGCAGCCCATGGTGGCTCCGTCCCGCCCGCGATTACTTAGACTGGCCGCGGCGAAAGGGCGATTTGAAGGTGTTGTCAGACAAACTTGACGTCCCATTGGTTGGTACCTAACTTTTATGAATGACATTAAAAAACCCATTTAAGTACTTCAAGACTTCACCTGAAATCATCCGATTGGCAGTGATGTATTACATACGTT
>CALFSV010000010.1 GCA_937916485.1 uncultured Paracoccaceae bacterium
CGATGCGAGTTCTCATTAGTCTGACAGCACCCACATTGCCTAACCGTGACAAGTCGAGGATATAAAACTGGGCTAGCGTTGGCTACCGCAAACCGTCGTTTCCTTGAACGTCCCAAGTTTCCAAACCGCCCATTCGACTGTGAACACGCCCACCGCATGACATCGCGAGCGCAAAGACGATTTCCTCTGATCTCGGTCCATCCGGAAGCCCAACCTCGATCCCATCAAAATGGCTACGCACATAGGCAGCGTTGATGTGCCCAAGGGGCACGTCAAGCCGGCTGCCAATGCCGCCACGCTTCATGCAAGACGGCACGATTGCATTTGATCTGCCCAGCAATTCGCGCATCGCGTAGCCACCTGGCACATGCCAGAGAGCGGCATGTTCCAATTCACCACTCTCTCCGACGATGGCCCCTTTGCCGTATCCGTCAATGCGGTCTTTGCCGCCAAGTGCTGCAATCAGTTTTGCGCTCATTTCTGCGCCAAGAGGTTTCAGATCCTCCATCGCGGGCTGCAAATCCACCTCAAAGCGACCCGCAAAAGGGTTGGACACACACGCCAGTATCGCCCCCAGAGTGCGCGGTGTTTCGGGCGCAGGTCCACCATCGTGCTGCACTTCTTCGATGATAAGCTGAATCTTGCGAATGATAAATTCAGGCATGGGCGAGGGCTCCTGCAGCGTTGGATTGAAAACTGTTCTGGGTAATACGAGATTGGCCTTGTAGCGAAATTGCAACCGTCTTCACTAGGCCGCGTGCGGCACAGTCGGACGCAAAACGTGTCCCCGCTTGCAGCGCCTTATCTACATCCAACGCGGGCAAGTGCCCCACATGAGTTGTGACAAGACGCTTCCCTAGGTCGCTGTCCGGGCTTAGCAGTGTGGCCGGGCACCGACCTATCGCGGTATGGCCTGGCAAGTTGGTGGCATTAGCAATTAAGGTTGCTGCCACGTCTGCGGCTGCGGCCGTCTTGGCAACTACACTGACCGCATCGGCGATACCAAGCGAATGGCTGCGGCCCTGCCATCCCGACGTGGCAATGCCGCGCGCGCTGTCTCGAGAAGTAATGGTCAACAGTCCTGCGGGGCTAAGCACTTCAAAGATTTCGCCCTCGGACAGGTGAAAGGCAATGTCGCCACCGTTGTTCACATAGGCCTTTTGGGGCACTTTGTCCGACAGCGTTGCCGCCAGAACTTCATCCGCAACGGCACCTGCTACTGCGGCCATCGGGGTGACAAAGACATCCGGATATGAACGGACCGCCTCGGCCATACGTTTTGCCACCGGATCTATGAAGCAAACATCTGACGTCAAAGGTCGGCGAAGAGCGTCAAGCTCACTCATCAACCCGATCAGAATGTTTTGAAAGTGATCGATTGCACGTTTAAAACACAGGTCTCGCATTTCCCCAGACACCCCGACAATCAGGTCAATGGGACCGTGGTGCAGGTGTAACCGCTTCCCGTCCGGTAAAAGCTTAGCTTGAGGTGCGGTCCAGCTCATGGGTCCCCTCCGATCACGCGCACACCCGCCCCGTATTCGCCGCCGGTTTCCAGCACGTCGTCCAGATTGCGGATATGCGCGTTATGTCCGCCCAACCGCTGATAGGCATCGCGCCGCGTGGTAAATTCAAGCGGAGCCACAAGCGCAGGCGTCGGGACATATCCAAAGGCCCCATCGGGAACTTCCATCACATCCACCATCACTGTGATACCTCCGCCTGGCCATCTGTATGTGGGCGCGCCACCAATCGTCACGCTGGTTTCATCACTATGGACTGATCGGGTCAGATGGATAGGATTATCCGTCACTCCAGACCGTAGCGATCCACCAGCGCCGCACATGAACAGCACCGTACACAAAGCCGGTTCGCAGTTTTGTGCGATTAGATCTACAGAAGTTTGCAATGCAGCGGGCATCGGTAACATCACTGGCTCCAGCGCATCATTGAGCACATAATAGCCCGCGTGCTCGCCCGTGGTTGACACCATGAGCAATGACAGTCCCGCTCGGGCGCCCTTTGTCGCCCGCCACTGACCCAATATGGCCAGAGGGTCGTCAATGTTCGTGCCTCCCCAACCGTTGCCGGGCTCTGCCACCTTGAAATAGCGACCAGGGGTCGAGCGTCGGCCATTGATGCGAATGCCCGTGGCCGCCCAGTCAATGACTTTGCCAGCCTGATGTTCTGAAACGACGCCCGTGATATGGTCATCGACCACGACAACTTCATCGACCAGCCCTTGCCATTGCGACGCAAACATCCCGATGGTAGCGGACCCACAACCGACCCGCATGCGTTCTTCAGCTTTGCCATCTATGACTGGCGCGCGGCCTGCTTGCACGATGATGCTTGATCCGCCGTCAATAGTCAGCTCGACCGCCTCTTTGTTGCACAGCCGCAAGAGTGCGTCGCACGTTTTGCGCCCTTCGGGTTTTGAACCTCCCGTCAGGTGATCAACACCGCCAAGCGACAACATTTGCGAACCGTATTCGGCGGTCATAACGTGCCCGATCGCCTCGCCGTCAGCGCGCACAGAAGCGGCCTCTGCCCCGATGTGACGGTCCGTGTCGATCTTCACTTTAACCCCACAATAGGAAAAAATCGCCTCTGTCACCACGGTCACGCAATCAACACCGTCTATCTCGCGGCTGACAATAAAGGGAGCGGGCTTGTAGTCGGGATAGGTCGTGCCAGCGCCGATGGCTGAGACAACTATGTCATGGCCAGACAAGGTCTGTCCGTCCCAGTTTGCCGCCAGAAACGGTTGAATTTTGTCGCCCTTTGCCAAGCGTCTGTCTATGATGGTCAGGGGATCGCAGCGGATGATTTTGCCGTCGTGATTGGCGTAGCGGTCGCATGCTCCGGTCTTGCCTTCAGAAATATAGCACATGACCGGACAAGCATCGCAGCGGATTTTATCAGGGCTGTTCATGTCTGGCTGGCCTTGATCGCAGCAAGCAGGCGGTGCGGTAATGCAGGTACTTTGGTTACCCGTGCGCCTGTCGCGTGATGAATCCCATTTAGAATGGCCGGCGCTGTGGGGATCAACACATGCTCGCCCAAACCCTTTGCGCCCATCGGCCCTTCTGTGTCCGGTTTTTCAATCAGGATTGAGGTGATGTGTGGCATATCTCCGATTGTCGGAATTAGGTAATTGTGCAGGTTTTCAGTCTCGCCAGGCAGATACTCTTCCATCAGAGCGAGCCCAATTCCTTGGGCAATGCCACCTTCAATCTGTCCTTCAGCTAACTGCGGATTGATGGCGCGGCCAACGTCGTGGGCGGCGACCATGCGCAAAACCTTTGTGGTGCCAAGAGCCATATCAACTTCGACCTCGGCTATCTGTGCGCCATAGCCATAGACCGCATAGGGCGTACCCTGGCCATTGTCATCTAATGTAGTGGTTGGCGGATCATAGGTTTCCTCAGCGCAAAGGACGTAGCCATTGGCATCAGTAGGAAGGTCTTTCAGTGGAATTTTCTGGTCGTTCTGATCTTGGCGGACGCACAGCATGCCGCCTTCCAAAGTCATCTCATCCGCATTTGTCAGGTTGGTCAGGCGCAAAATAGCGGCCCGCAAGGCTAGTCCTGATGCCTCTGCCGCTCGGCCAGTGATGAAGGTTTGACGCGACGCCGATGTTTTTCCACAATCAGGGGTAATTGCGGTGTCAGGGCCCACCAAATTAATCATCCCGACCTGAACACCAAGTGCATCCGCCGCAATTTGCGCGATAACCGTGTTGGACCCCTGCCCGATGTCAGTTGCGCCTTGATGTAAGTTAAATTGCCCGTCCGGTGTGATCCCGAACCGCACCGTCGAGGGGTTTGGCAAGCCCGTGTTCCCACATCCATACCAACACGATGCAATCCCGATGCCGCGTTTGTGGGCGCGAGAGGTCGTATTGAAGGCTGTAACTTCGGCATGGAACTCATCCCAATGCGGCTTCAAAGCGTCCAGACAGTCAATTATGCCCACTGCTTGCAGGGTTTGCCCGCAAGGCGTCACATCGTCGTCGCGCAGGGCGTTGATCCGCCGGAATTCCAATCTGTCGATCCCGCATTTCTGGGCCAAGTCATCATAAAGACTTTCTTGCGTGATTGCCGCTTGCGGCACGCCAAATCCCCGAAACGCACCCGACGTAGGACCGTTAGTGTGCACTGCACGGCTCGTAGCGCGATAGTTCGGCGTCAAGTAAGGGCCAGAGGCATGAACTGGTACGCGGGTTGCTACTGTTGGGCCCCAGCTGGCATAGGCACCTGTGTTGAAATCTCCATGGAATGTCATTGCCATGACCTTGCCTGCTGCATCCGCACCAATGCTAGCTTGCATTGATCCGGGATGGCGTTTGGTGCTGGCCTGCATGGATTCACTGCGCGAAAAAACCATACGGCAAGGCATGCCTGTTTTTAGGACTGCAAGGCCCAGCAAGGGTTGCAACGTTACATCGAGCTTCGCACCAAAGCCACCCCCCGCAGCCGAAGGGATGATCCGCACCTTATTCAAAGGTAGGCCCAGAATCTTGGCGGTATCTTCGAGGTCCATGACGGGGGCTTGGGTGCAGGCTTGGATACACAAGACGTCAGCCTCCATCCACGCGACCCCCGCTTCGGGTTCGATATAAGCGTGTTCAACATAGGACGTTTCAAACTGGCCGGTAACGACATGCGCAGCCTCAACCATGGCACTATCGGGTGCACCGCTAACGACATTGCCGCGGATCAGTGTGTTCTCTTGACGGTGATCATGCAGCAAAGTGGCGTCAGGGCCTGCCCCGTCTGCTTGTGTCAAGCTATGGGGGCGCGGTATCCATGAAATTGGAAAATCATCCAGACCAAGTGCTTCTAGCGCTTTTGGATCGCCAACCACCAAGGCAACAGGCTCTCCTCGGTAGCGGGTCGTTTTTTCAGCAAGCGCAGGCTGATCCGCAAAGGGCGGGATGACCCCGTAACAGTTTATCCCGGCAATATCGGCGGCTGTAATCACACATTCGACCCCCGCATGCATTTTGATCCAAGCCAGCAAATCGCCGAATTCAAAATCCGCATGGTAATGTTGAGCACGAATGGCGCGGACCAACAGTGTTCCATCGGGGATAAAATCAGCGCCAAAAACCTCGGTACCATCGACTTTCGCCTGCCCGTCTAGCCTTCGGATCGGTTGGCCAACGGCATGGCCTGCCTTGGGCGGTGGGCACACAGTTGTCTGGCTGTTGGCGTCCATCACTGCGGCAATAATTTTGCGGTAGCCGGTGCAACGGCACAAAACGCCGGCAAGGGCTTCTTTAACCTGTGCCTGATCGGGGTTAGGGACAGCGCGCAACAGTTCGGTCGCGGCCATCATCATTCCAGGTGTACAGATTCCGCATTGCGCGGCCCCGTGATCCAGAAAACTGTCTTGCAGCCGAGCGGACAACAGTGGCTCAGACGTTTCAAGCGTTTCAATCTTGCGACCATCCGCCTGCCCTGCAGGGACTAGACAGGCGCAGTGCTGCGCGCCGTCGATCAAGACCGTACAGGCCCCGCAATCCCCCGCGTCACAGCCGATTTTTACGCTCTTTAATTTGAGATCATCGCGCAGCACCTCCGACAGACGGCGCGCCATATGGGTTTTAACGATGTGGGTCCGGTGTGCAATATTCAGTGTGATCGAGGTCATGTGGCGGCCTCTAGATCCATCGCCAGCTCTAGGACAGTCCGGCGCAAAAGCTCTGCTGCGCTGATAGCACGATAAGCAGCATTAGCGCGCATATCCGCGATAGGATCAATGGCAGCAGCGACCACATCATCGGTGATCACAACAGGATCAACGGCTTTGCCAATCATCTGTGCCTCAACCTGTGGCACACGGGTAGCGACAGGACCACACGACCCAATGGCGAGTGCAGCCTCAACCACAACGCCGTTACGCACAACAAGCCGTGCAGATGTCATTGCGATAGAAATCACAAGATAGGCGCGCGCGCCCAGTTTCAGAAAATGGCTATGCCCCGTTAGAGATGATTTGGGGATAAGAAGCGCAGTGATGAGTTCGGTCTCGGCCAGCACGGTCTTGCGCGGTCCAATAATAAAGTCGTGCAAAGGCACAACACGGGTGCCACCCTTAGATTGCAGCTCAACCTTTGCATCCAGTGTCAATAGCGGCGGCACACCGTCGGCGGCGGGTGAGGCATTACACAGATTACCTGCAATGGTGCCACGGTTTTGAATTTGCAATGCGCCGACCTTTTGGGCGGCAAGTTGAAGTCCACGACAGGCGGGCGGCAGATCAGCCTTTATGAGATCGGTCCATGTCGTTGTGGCCCCAATACGGATACCGTCGTCCGTATGACTGATCCCGCGCAAAGATTTAATCCCGGTGATATCCAGAATGGAGCCTTGCAAATGCTTATGTTCCGTCGAGGGAAACAAATCAGTGCACCCTGCTGCAATTCGCAACGACCCGGCCGCAAGCTCCTCAAGCGCGTGTTCTAAAGCAGAGGGGCGAAGATATGAATTGATAACTGTCATGGGCATGCTTGTATGTTAGTACACAAACACACGTTGCGGTACCGGAAGCAACGTGTCAATAATTTCTGCATGCATATTAAAAGCCGCTCCACCGAAGCTTATCAACTTTCTATTCAAATTGGGTATAACCTGCGCCGGACTAATAACAGGCATCTGGCAGTTTTTGCCCAACATGTGAACGGGCTGACCCAGACGCAATTTGCGGCCCTTGCCCGACTCTATGGGTCTGGAACCCTGTCGTAGAACTAACTAGGGCGGCTTACGGCAATGGATTCGACCACAAGCAAATTTGTCAGCAAGCGGTTGAAGATCAAGAACCTTGTGAGTTCGTGGGTGGATTTGACAGACTAGCGGTTGCGCTTGGTCGAACTGCCAGATTTTGGCAGAAAAACATTCGTTGAGGCGCAAACTCAAGCCCTTGCTGCGGGGCAGAACATTGTAGCACGATTCACCAATGATCGCGCTACTGTATGGGGCCTATAAGCTCTACGACCACAATAAGCGTCATTCTCCAAGACTGCAATAAGCGTCATTTTGGTTGACTAAACAGGCCGCATCAAGATTACTTGTAGATATGTAAATTGATGCAGGACACAGATATGTCGACTAATCGGGGCGGAATAATCGGTGTGGATGTAGGCGGCACTTTTACAGACCTTGTCGTGATTGACGGTAAAACGGGACACATACGGATAGCAAAGACGCCGACGACGCTGGAAAATCAGGCATTTGGTGTCCTGACCGCCATAGATGACGCGCAAGTGAAATTACCTGACATCAACTTGATCGTGCATGGAACCACGACAACGACAAACGCGGTGTTGGAACGCAAACTATCGCGCACAGGGTTGATCACGACAGGCGGCTTTCGGGACGTCCTGGAACTGGGACGGCGCACCCGCCCGCAGGCCTATGGCATGACAGGTCAATTCGTACCCATTATTCCCCGTGACCTGCGGCTTGAAGTGCCCGAGCGTATGGACGCATCCGGCAAAGTCGTAACAACATTGGACGAACAGGCCGTGCGCGACGCGGCGCAAACCCTAATCGATGCTGGGTGTGAAGCTCTGGTTATTCATTTCTTGCATGCATACGCAAACTCTGCCCACGAACAACGCGCAGCTGAAATTGCAGCCGAGATTTGGCCGAATAAATATATAACAACAGCTCACAGCCTGTTGTCCGAAACCCGCGAATTTGAGCGCGGCGTAACAGCGGCAGTGAATGCCTCCGTTCAACCTCTGTTGGAGCGCTACGTGACACGGCTGAGCGACGAACTAGCAGCTCAGGGATATGCAGGCGATGTACTTGTGATGAACGGCAATGGTGGCATGATATCTTCAAAACTGGTGGCAAAAGAAGCGGCAAAGACAGTGATGTCGGGTCCTGCCTCGGGCGTAATGGCAGCGGCTTACACCGGGCGCCGCGCGTGCGAGCCGAATCTGCTGAGCTATGATATGGGCGGGACATCTACAGACGTGGCGCTGATCTTAAACGGCACGCCGCCCGTATCAAACGAGATTGAGGTCGAATATGCGATGCCAATCCACGTTCCGATGGTGGACGTACGTACGGTCGGCGCAGGCGGCGGGTCTATCGCGCGGGTCAATCCGGCTGGGCTGCTAGAAGTTGGTCCTCATAGTGCAGGCGCAGACCCCGGCCCAATTTGCTACGGTAGAGGGGGAACGGATCCGACTATTTCAGACGCAAATATGCTGCTCGGCCGGCTGAACCCTGAAAAGCTAAATTCGGTGACGGGTGGCATCAGCACCGATGACATCGCTTCGATTTTCCAAACTAAACTCGGCACGCCGCTTGGTGTCGATGCACGTGCTGCCGCTGAGGCGGTGATCCGCCTAGCCAATGCCAAAATGTCCGGTGCAATACGCATGGTGTCGCTGTCGCTGGGCGCCGATCCGCGCGATTTTGCGCTATTCGCCTTTGGTGGAGCTGGGCCGCTTCACGCAGCAGCCCTTGCCCGCGAACTAGGCGTGCCCCGCGTCTTGATCCCGGCCCGTCCTGGAATTACAAATGCGCTTGGGTGCGCCATTGCAGATTTGCGCCACGACTTTGTGCAAACCATCAACCAGTCCCTTGATACGGTAGATGTGCAGGTCTTGCATAACGTCTTTGCAGCGCAATCGTCAGCTGGACAATCCGCCCTGAAACGCGAGGCCATCAAAGTGTGCGAGGTCCAGACAGAATTCAGTGTGGACATGCAGTTTCTAGGTCAAAGCCACGTGATCCGTGTCCATTTAAACCATGGCACACCAACCGCAACGGAACTGCGCAAAAATTTTGAATCAGTCTATTGGAAGCGTTTTAAGGTGGATTTACCACAGATCAAGGCGAGGATAGTCAATGCCAATTGCTCAGTCATCGGGGTTTGCGATCCTATCGACCTGTCACAACTCATTGATCCGGCAGGGCGTCATGACACCGCAATGCCTGTGACCACGCGGGATGTGTATTTTGACGGTGCCGCATTTAAAACGCCCGTCTACTGGCGCGATCACTTGCCGCAAAATGTGCAGCTAAACGGTCCCGCGGTGATCGAACAACTGGATTGCACCATCCTGATCCCACTGGGCGATCACGTGACTGGCGGTGTGGATGGTAACCTCACGATCCACATAGGGGGTGCTAAATGAGCATTGATCCAATCACACTTTCCGTCATCCAGGCTGGCCTGCAGCAGGTCTGCGACGAAATGGACCTTAGCTTTTCGCGAGCTGCTTTCTCGCCCGTGATTGCGGAAGCGAACGACAGGTCAGATGGCATTTATGCAGCCGAAGACGGGGCGCTGATTGCACAAGGTACGGGGGGGTTGCCTGTGTTTGTCGGCACCATGCAGTATTCGACCCGTAAGTTGATCGAAATGATCGCAGCAGGCACCGTGGCCAAGCCTAAACCCGATGACATCTATATCGTCAACGATCCCTATCTTGGGGGCACGCATCTTATGGACGTTCGGTTCGCACGACCGTTTTACCGCAAAGGTGAAATCTATTGCTGGCTCTCGAACACCGGACATTGGCCCGATACAGGTGGCGCTGTGCCGGGTGGATTTTCGGCCTCTGCCACGTCTGTGGAACAGGAAGGGCTGCGGCTGCCTCCCGTGCGCCTTTTCAAAAAAGGGGTCTTAGACCAGGAAATCTATTCGATCATCTGTTCAAACATTCGGGTCGCGGATCAACGGATCGGGGATGTCAAAGCCCAAGCCGCCGCCCTGATGGTCGGCGAGGATCGGTTGAATGCTCTGCTGGACAGATACGGGGACGACGTTGTAAAAGCGGCCATTGCAGAATTGAGGGTTCGTTCAGACACACAGATGCAAGCGTTTATCGAAGAAATTCCCGATGGAAACTATAGCTCGACGGCTTGGATCGACAGTGACGGCGTAGTGAATGAACCTCTAAAAATTCATTTGAAGATCAAGAAAACAAGGGGCCACTTGCAATTCGACTTCTCCGAAAGTAGTCCGCCTTGCATGGGGCCGATGAACTCAGTTCTGGCCACGACGCTTTCGTCCGTTTACCTCGCGATGCGACACATATTTCCAGAGGTGCCAATCAGTGCTGGCGCGTTCACACCCTTGGAGATCTTGCAGCCTAAGGGCACATTCTTGGATGCAGAATACCCGCGTCCCGTATCAGGGTGCGCCGCAGAAGTCAGTCAACGCATTGCAGAGGCCGTTTTTGCAGCCCTTGTAGAAGCGCTCCCGCACCGCGTAACCGCCGCACCAGCAGGTACAAGCGGAAATTTTGCACTGGGTGGGTTTGATCCTGAAACGGGGCGTGATTTTGTGATGTATCAACTGTCAGGGGGGGGGTACGGTGGCAACATAGATCACGACGGGCTGTCCAACGGATGTTCGACCATCGGCATATCCAAGGCACCACCCGTAGAGATCATGGAACAGAATTTCCCGGTCCTATACCACCGCTACGCTCTGCGCGAAGGATCAGGTGGTGCAGGACAGCATCGCGGCGGCCTAGGGCTGGATTATGAGGTCGAACTGCGACGTGGTAACGCCCGTGCAAGTTTTGTTATGGATCACGGCCGCTTCGGCCCGCAAGGGGCGCTGGGGGGCGCAGACGGCGCCGTAAACGAGGTCGAGGTTTGGCGCGAGGGCGTCAAATACATTCCCGAACACTTGTCCAAGGAACAAGATATCCCGCTGCAAGCAGGCGACCGCGTCCGGGTGAAAACACCCGGCGGCGGTGGCTATGGCCCCGCATTAGAGCGAGACTTAGACTTGATTAAAGAAGACAAGCGGCTG
>CALFSV010000011.1 GCA_937916485.1 uncultured Paracoccaceae bacterium
ATCAAGAAGATCGAGCCGTCCAAGTTCTATCAGACCGTTGGTTTGCCGCTGAAGGGCGCTGGTGAGATTCCTCCGACCCATGCTTATATCGATGGCGATGAGATCGGAGCGCTCGAAAACCTGTCCGAGGACCTGACACTTGCAGCCCGACACGCGCTGTTGCAGATGATAGAATATCTGAAGCGCGAACATGGGCTTACAGCCGAGCAGGCCTATACCCTGTCTTCCGTTGCAGTTGATCTTCGGGTCGGCCAGGTCGTTGACGTGCCGAACTATATCGTGACGGCGGTCCTGAACATGGACGTGTTTGCCGAATGAAACTGACGCGCCGCGACGTACTTGTGGCGCTGGCCGCCGGGGCGATTGCTCCGGCGGCTCAAGCTCATACGATGTTCAATCAGTGGGTTGTATACAGACAAAAACATCTGTTGATCGGAAGTCACAGGAAAGATTCCGCAACCTACGACCTTTCCCAGGAGCTTGTTCTGACCTTGGAACATTTGCTTCCGGAGGCATCCGCGCGATCTGCGCGTGCGCCGCGCCCTGAGAGACTGGCGAGCCTTCTTGCAACGCGACAACTCGAACTCGCAATCTTGTCTGTAGATAACGCGGAACAGATGCAATCCGGGACTGGAGATTTCGCTCCCTATGGTGCAATCCCTCTTACCTTGGTTACCGATCTAAAGTCACATCTGCTGGTCGCGCATGAGGACTTTACCAGACATCACGCCTGGTTGGTTGCCGCCGCACTTGATGAGGTTGGTTTTGGTGTGGGTGCATTGGACGGGCGGACTAATATCACGCCGCATTCAGGTGTCAGTGCCTTTCGGCAGGGTGTTCCAATGTCGGACCTGATTGAGGAATAGGCCTCGAACTTCGAAAATTAACAGAGCATTTGGCGTTCGCTAACTGGCCGCCAGATTAAAAAAAGTCTGTCCTTTGCTGACACTCACAATGCATTAAGTCGCCGCAGCGCAGCGTTCGCATTGCTGCCATTTCCCCGAGCAAGTTGCCCATTGAGTGTCAGTCGTCTGTGTCTATGAAAAAGACTAGAATTGTGACGAAACGGAGGGCCTGCTGGTGGAGTTTGGGCTAGCTAACAAAATCGTAGTTGTGACCGGCGGTGCTTCAGGGATTGGGGCAGCAATCGTCGAGGTGCTTGTGGCGCAAAAGGCAATCCCTGTGGTTTTGGACAAGACAGGACCAAATCCGGGTACGCTTGAGCGTCTGCGGGCCCAATCACCTGGTACTGACTGGATCACAGTTGATCTGACAAGCGATGACCAGTGCCGCACGGCCGTGTCCGAAATGTTGAAGCGTCACGGTAAGATCAACGCATTGGTCAATAACGCAGGTATCAATGATGCAGTTGGATTGGATGCGGGACCAAGTGAGTTTCGAAAGTCCCTCGACCGTAATTTGGTTCACTTCTACACGATGGCGCATCTTTGCGTGCCAGAAATCAAGCGTCAGAGCGGTTCAATCGTGAACGTCTCGTCGAAGGTCGCGCTTACAGGGCAGGGCGGAACCTCTGCCTATGCTGCTGCCAAGGGCGGTGTGCTGGGGATGACACGGGAATGGGCCGCCGAACTTGCGCAAGACGGGGTGCGTGTGAATGCGGTGGTTCCCGGCGAAACCATGACGCCAATGTATCAAGGCTGGCTTGCAGGTTTTGACAATCCCGACGAGAAACTGGCAGCGATCGTTAAAAACATCCCGCTGTCCAACCGCATGACCAAAGCCTGTGAAGTTGCGACATCAGTGGTCTTTCTTCTGTCCGACTGGGCTGGTCACATCACCGGGCAATCGCTTGTCGTTGACGGCGGGTACAGCCACCTGGATCGCGCATTGACCAACACCCAAGACTAGGCAAGCAAGGATGTGATATGAAGTATGAATTGATGTTTCCCCACCAAATCAGGGCCGCGATTGATGCCAACTGGCCAATCGTCCTGCCGCTTGGTGTTCTTGAATACCACGGCGAACATCTGCCGGTGGGGTTGGACACGCTCGTCGTGATCAAGGCGCTGGAGGCGTTGGAACCCGAAATGGATCTCGTCGTGCTGCCGCCGTTTTATTACGGTGCGTCCAGCTATGCCGTGGCGGGACCGGAACGCACTGGAACACTGCACGTCGGCGCAAATGCTTTAGCGCCTCTAGCCCAAGAAATGTTCACCGGATTGCTGCGTATCGGCTTTCGCAACATTCATTTCTTCGTTCACCACCAGACAGAGAATTTTGCCGCCGGAATGCCGACTGATCTTGCGTTCAAGTTTGGCGCGCGCCAGGCAGTCTTTGCTTTTCTTGAAAAAAGTCGCGGCGAAGGCTGGTGGGGCAAGGGCGACATGGCCGAGTATTACGACAAACAATCCAGCGGTGATGACCCCTTTAACTGGATCAAGGGGCATCCACTGATGACGCCCGAGATTATCGCTGAGTTTCCCTTTGATCACGCTGGTCAAGGCGAGACATCCCTGCTGATGGCACTTTGTCCGGACGCCGTGGACATGGAAAATCTGTCAGCTGATCACTGGTATACTGCCAGCGCGTCGGATGCGACCCGTGAGCTTGGTGAAAAAGGGCGTAGCTTAATTCTTGCACATATGCGGCGGGTTCTTCAGCCATCATCATAGAGCGTCTCCCGAACGTAACTATTCAATCATGCGACGAGGCATTTGTGAATCGAAGCCCTGTGATTGAACTATTGATCGGCCGATTAATAAGGCATAGCATCTTATA
>CALFSV010000012.1 GCA_937916485.1 uncultured Paracoccaceae bacterium
TTTTTCGTGCTGCGAGCGCGCGCAGCGAAGATTTGGCACTACCGCAATGGGCTCTAAACGGTCCTTTGCTGCGTTCTGCACCAATGACTGGTTCGGGAATGCGTACCGTTCGCTGCGGCGTGCCTGAACTCACACAACGCGGACAAAGAGTAAATTCGCTGCGTTTGCACCAAGGTCTGCAACATAGATTAACCGGTCGCATAGGCACCACCGGTTTTTCGATTTTACCAATCTCTGAGGAGATTTTCAGGTCAGGTTCGCTTCTCCGGCGGGTTGGAATGTTCACCCGGTCTCGCCGACTCCTTTCGGTACTGGCAGATCGGACAAGGTCGCCGCTCGTTCTTGCAGGGCCCACCCGATAACTACGCGGCTAATTTCGGTTGTCCCGCCCACCGTCCGCAGCATCCTGACGCGATTGAGACGCGGGCGATATTGATCGCCATGAGTGAGCCTAGCAGGCCCTGGCCAATGGGCAGGATGATGTTGGCCTCATTAAAGTCGACCTTGTCCATGTACGTCTCGGCCAGAGGCAGGAAGTTGTAAGACGGGGTGTCGTATAGCGGACCAAAGCTGAGCCCCGGCGCGTCGTCGGGAATGGCGATCATCGCCATATCCTTGTGGCCGGGTACGTCGCTGGTTTTGACCAAGGTGAAATAGATATCAGCCTCGGTCGCCAGACTGACCCGTGCCTTCGCACCGCTGATCGTCCACGTGCAGTCACCGTTGATCACGGCGCACGAATACATGTTAGTGGCATCCGATCCCGATTGCGGTTCGGTCAGTGCAAAGTTCGCCAGTTTGCGGCCAGACGTCAGGTCCCGCGCCCAATTTTGCTTGAAGGCATGTTGAACACATCCTGCTTGGCGGCAAGGCCACAGGGCTGTGGTGTCTTTTGGTTTTTTAATACCACTCATCCGGCATCGCCAGTTTGCGACGGGTGACATAATCGGCCAGTGCCTCGGCAATACCGGGGTCAAACGATGGCGGCTCGAACTCTTCCAGTATTTTCTTCCACCACCGGTTAGCCCGGGCCTGAATATCCAGAGATCCGGCTTCCTTCCAGTGCTCGAACGGCCCATGATCGCTCAATGCATATTCGTAATTTGCAGCCTCGAAGTGTTTGCGCGTGTGCCCGGTCGCCAGAAAATTCTCACCGGCGGCGGCCTCGGCATACGCATCGCGCCCCAATTGCTCTTCGTCCAATGACAACCCACGCATCTGTCGGCTCATCGCCCCAACGATGTCCAGATCCATAACAAATTTTTCGTAGCCGGCGGTCAGCCCTCCTTCCAGCCAACCTGCTGCGGCGATGGTCATATGCGAGCCGGAAAATACCGAAGCTGTAAGCATGTCGCCCCCTTCGCGCATCGCCTGACCATCTGCAATTTTCGACCCGGTATAAGTGCCGCCCGCGCGCAGCGGAACGCCCAGCCGCCGGGACAACTGGCCAATTGCATAAGCGGCCAAAATTGCTTCGGGCGTTCCAAAGGTCGGTGCGCCGGTTTTCAGGTCCATGGTCGTCAGCCAGTTGCCGTACACAATTGGCGCGCCAGGCTGATAGAGTTGGTTAAGGGCGATCCCAGCCATGCATTCAGCATGGTGCTGCGCAATCGCGGCCGCCATCGTCACCGGAGCCATGGCGCCCGCCATCATAAAGGGCGCCAGCATTGTGAATTGCCCTGCGCGCGCATAGGTCTTCATCACGCCAGTGGTGATATGGTCGATGGTCAGCGGTGAGTTTACGTTCAGATTTCCGCCGGTCACGACATTGTCCGCCACAAAGTCCGTGCCAAAAACCAGCCGCGCCATCTCAATCGAATCCACCGCTCGTTCCGGCGCTGAAGACACCCCAAAGCACGGTTTATCGCCAATCTGATAGAGCCTTTCCATCATGTCGAGATGGCGTTTGTTCAGCGGGAGATCGTTGGGTTCGACAATAGACGGCAGACTGAAATGCAGAAAAGGACTTGCTTGGGTCAGTTTTGCAAAGTCAGTGAAGGCGGCCAAATCACCCGAGCGCCGCCCCCGGTCCAGATCGGTTACATAGGGCGGCCCGAAAACCGGACCAAAGACGACTCCGTCCCCCCCAACTTGCGCGACCTTGGCCGCATCGCGGCCATGCCAAAGAAACTGCGCAGGCGCGGTCTGGCAAAGTTGCCGGGCCAACCCTCGCGGGAACCGAACTTGGGTACCGTCGACTGTTGCGCCCGCATCGGCCAGCAGTGACAATGCCTCCGGGTCGCCGAGGATGTTCAACCCCACCTCTTGCAAAACCCATTCAGCCTGATCCTCCAGGCGGTCCAGTGCCTCCTCATCATGCAAAGCGTAAGTCGGAATGCGGCGCTGAATGAACGGTGCAGCGACAGACAGTCCACCCCTTCGGCGCAAAATGCGGGCGGCGCGCCCTCGCGCGCGCCTTTTCGGCGACTGACTTTCTGTTTCCATGGCGCGAGGCTACAGGCTCTTTGGACATTTGGTCAAAACCAGTTCCTTGATCAAGTTGTTTAAGTATATTAAACAAAACCTATGCCCTTCAGATCATTCGATAGCCTTTATGTCTTTAACGTCGTCGCCAGCCGAATGAGCTTCAGTCTGGCGGCAGATTTCTTAAATCTTTCAAAAGGTGCAATCAGTTATCGGATCAGCCAGCTTGAATCTGAGTTGGGATTTAAACTATTTTACCGAAGGCACACCCGCATCACTTTGACGGAAAAGGGCGAGCGGCTTTGGGCAAGTTCACAGAACACGATACACCAACTGGAAGAGGCAATCGAAAATCTCAGGGATGACGGGCGACATTCCATAACGCTAGGTACCCATACCTATTTTCTATCGCGCTGGCTGGCACCAAGATTGACTGATTTCATTCAAACCCATCCGAATATTGCCGTTCGCTTGGAACCGATCAATGACCTCAGAGACATTCACAACCGCGAGATTGACCTTGCGATATTCTGGGGCGCAGGGCCCTGGCCAGATCTGTCGGGTAAGGTGTTTAGAAAATCTGCATGCTCTCCCATGGCCAGCCCCGCTTTAGCCGAGCGCGTCGCGGAGACCGGCCTTGCGGCTGCCATGAAGGAATTACCATTACTAATTGACCCAATCGGCGAAGTTGCCTGGCGCGACTGGCACGACCAGGCAGGGCTGAAATTTGCCCCACAGGTTGCACCAATACAGTTCACTGACGGGGATAGCCGCGTCAAAGCAGTTATAGAAGGGCGTGGCATCGCGTTGTTCGATGATCTGGTTGAGGCTGAAAGAGCGTCCGGTAAGATCGTCCGTCTCTCGGAGATCGCTACCACGAGACATTCTTACCATCTCCTGAGTCCTCCGCGATCACAAACTGAAGCAGCACCGATTAAGGCGCTCTGGAAATGGCTATATGGACAATTGGGCGGCGACATCCCGAAAATCGGCACCTGATATTTTGAGACCATGTCATTTGTCAAATAAACTTGGTGTCCTGCACATCTGATTTTGTGGAGGCTCTGGTTCCTTTTCTGTCATTGACTATGCGGCTTGTTTTTGATGTTGCAAGCGGCGATTGAGGATTGCCTGTTTCCTGATCCTTTCCCTTTTCTGATGATCGCTTTGTCCAGTCTGAAACAGGCATCGGCCGATGTGACGTTGTTCAGGCGCTCGTAGTATCTCCGACTATTGTAATAGTCGACGAATGCCTCAACCAGATAACGCCCGGCTTGAACTCATTTCAGTGGGCTCAGGCGACTTCGAACAGTGCTACGCGCGCGCACCCGAGGAGGTGCGTTCTGTGCTCATCACGCCCATTTGAGATGGCCGCCGCATCGGTAGATTTGGGCTCAAA
>CALFSV010000013.1 GCA_937916485.1 uncultured Paracoccaceae bacterium
AGAACACAGTCTTGTCTCACACAGTTCTGACATAAGTTTGTTTTGCTGGTCCAGCGTCAGGCCATCGGTGGCAGCGTAGCACTTTTACTCGCAAACACTGAGATACCCATAGATCATATTTTTCAGCTTCTTGTAATAGAATGGCGTTCCCCAGTGCTCGGTATCCTCAAGCCTTGCGTTGAGAATGACGAGGTCCAAGCTCTTTAGCACACCATCCAGTTCGTCTACGTCAACCTGCAAATATTGCGTTTGCGGGTTCTGGCTCAGGTAGCTTTGGATCAGAGGCGCAAGGTCGGCGACATGCGGGTGGAACTCGGCGTGCGACAGATTGTGCTCGCGCCATAGCAATTGCAGGATTTCATGCGGTATCGTACAGTTCGCGCCATAGAAGACGTCTATTGTGAACTTGCAGAATTCCTCAAGGCTCAACTGCTGCTCGACGAGATGCTGCGCATAGACCTTGGTCGATAACAGGCAGCTCAGTTGGTAGCATTTGAACAAAAACCCCGTGTAGCCCTCGAACAGCCTGAAGAATGTTGAGCGCGAATAGCCCGCCTTTTCGACGACTTCCATCAGGTTGATGTTTTTGAGGGTCTTGGACCGCGCCCCTACGCGCAAGGCCGCCGTGAGAAACGCGATGGACCGGTCATCGGGTTCGAATGTTGCTACGGCCCGTTCGATTTCAGGCAACCAAACCTCGACCAGACGGTCGGCATCTGCAGGCTCTGCAGCGAAGTCGAAATCGGTAATCGCAAGGGGCTGGGTCATCTGTGTGGCATCCCTTGAACCAGATTTGAGCGGCGGCTTTTTGCGGCTGCCGGTGCGTCACCGTCATCGATTTGAGAAGTAAAAATAACCACAGCACTCTCGACTATCTTCTGTAGCGCAGCACATGTCAATAGCACTGCAGTTCCACGATTTTAAACTTTAAAACAATAGGTTACGTGACATGCGTCAATTCGAGTTCCACCGGATCGCCAAGGGGTTGCTCAACTTACCATGATCGTAAAGGGTACTGCAAATGCTGAAACCATGGTGCTCCCAACGTGCGACGCGCGGCGCGCTCCGCGCGATCAAGGATGATTGACTATGTGTCAGATTGCCAAGACTTGGATCGATTATGCAGCCACTGACGGCTGCGCCATGGGTGCGTCCGGTGCTCCGTCAATTTCCGTCCTGCGCACCGTATGACACATCGCACGCCTCATCTACTGAAACCGTTGCTCGTGCGCCAATGGGGGCAGCGCTATCCTCAGCGCCCATCTCAGGACACCGCACTGCTGAAGACGCTCACCGAGCAACTTTCCAACACCCTGCCGCGATCCCCAGCTTGTATGCACCTTCGGGGCAATGGCGGATTGAAGCAGGCCATATGCTCCGTACAGGCAGCTTTGCCTAAGCATTGCTATGTCTTCCGTACAGATGTCAAATCCTACTACGCCTCAATCAACCATCATCGGCTTATGGACCAGCTGGCCAATCATGTGACGGATCGCGATAGCCTGAACCTGCTCTGGCAGTATATGCGCCGCACCGTTGAGTATGGCGGCACGTTTCGCGAGATCCCCTGCGGCATTCCGGCAGGCTGTTCGCTCAGTCCCTTGATCGGGGCGTTCCACCTGCATGGCCTTGATGTTGAGATGACAAGGCAGCATCGGGGCTGTTTCTACATCCGCTACATGGATGACATTCTGATCCTCGCGCCCTCACGCTGGCGCTTGAGGCGGGCCATTGCAGCCGTAAAGCGCCACCTTGACGGTCTTGGGCTTGAGCTGCATCCCGACAAGACCTCCATCGGGCCAATCGCCCGTGGCTTCGATTTCCTTGGCTACCATCACGACCGCTCGGGGCTACGCCTGTCTGCGGTCACCTTGGCACGTCATCAGGAGAAACTGACCCGGCTTTACGAGCGATATCAGCGTTATCTGCGGGCGCACCGCATAGCACTGATAGGGCAGTCAACCATACCGCGTCCGGAGCGAGATCCTGCGCGGGCTTATCTCAACCCACGGCCACAGATCACATCGCACCACGACATAGTTCAGCGACTTGAGGCCTACAAAAGGCGGTTCGCCGCTTGGGCCCAAGGAGGGCTGAATACATGCGAAATTGGATAGTAGGCGGCGTGTTGGCAGCGGGCCTCGTCTCAGGACACCCTGCCGC
>CALFSV010000014.1 GCA_937916485.1 uncultured Paracoccaceae bacterium
GCGGCTCTGGCAGGGGCTGTGGCGGTCGTTGTGGCCTTTCTGGGCATATACCTCAAGGGACGCAAGGACGAGGCCCAGGGGGCCGCTGTGAGGGATCTTGAGGCATATCGCCGGACGCGCAAGGAAATCGACGATGCTGAGACATTTCAAGGTAACGACCCCGCTGCTGCTGATCGGTTCTTGCATGAGCGTTCAAAGCACAGGGATTTGTGACGCAACGCTTCAATCTCGTGATCGGTTGACCTCGGCGTTGATTGAGGACGGGGGGCCGCAAAGCCGGATGGCTGGGGCCTCGCTGATTTCTCAGCTTGACGTTGGCTGTGGCGACGTGTGAAACTTGGCCCACTGTCATAATACTCCGTCTCCAACTTCAGGCTCCCCTCGTGGGGGCCTTTTTTTGGTGATACCGCATGACGGCAGCTAAGAGCATTTGGCGCTGTGCGCTTGAGGCGTTTGGCGAGATCCACTTGGTGACCTGGCTGCGACTGATGCCGAGTTTCTTGGATGCGTCTGTTCGTGACACGAAGGTCACCCCGGCGAGCGTCAATGGTTTGGCCCCGTTCTTGTTCCCAAGTCCGGCCCCTAGATTGCCCAGCCCCACATTGTCGGCAGTGCCGGTCACCTTGAGGGCCTTGCATATGGCCGAGGGCGACACCCCTATAGTCTTCGCAGCATCTCGGGCGGACTGATACTCCACGCCCCGGATCAGCACTGGCATGGCGTTAAAGTGAGGCAAGCCATTCTTTGACGACCTCGATGTAGGCATGGTCTGGGCCGTGTTTTTTGACCCAGCTTTCTTTTCCGTTGTGGATGGCGTCGGGTCCATCTTGGTGATGGGCTTTACATAGTGGAATGACATCGAAGTCGCTCGCTTTGTTGGTGCCGTATCGGTCGCAGATGATGTGGTGGGCATCGCTGGGGCCGGGACGGTGGCAGATGACGCAGGGCAGGGCCTTGACGCGAGCCATGTAAGCCCGCGCCTTTGGTGTCCCCCGTTCTGGTTTGGGTTGCTTGAGGCCGAGAGGCCCCTTGCCGGTGATGTTCATCCCCGCGCCGGTATTGAATTGCGCTTCATTGCAAACAATGCCGCTGCCACAACTGCGCTTGCATATATTTTTCCGATTGCATTCCCGGCGCTGAACTCAAGCGATCCAAATGCCAGATAGGTAAACGCCGCGCTGTCCACGAATGCGCCGACAGCCCCGGAAGCCAGCACCGCCAGCCAAAGACCGCGCGCCCGCAACTTTGAATAAACCGCCATATCAATTAGTTCAGCGATTAGAAACGCGGCTGCGGATGCCAGCGCCAATCCCGGCGAAAACATTGACAGCGAAGCGCCCACAAGAATGGCAATTAGTGCGCCGTTGCGACCAAAGGTTTCATAGACATGATCCCGCAGGACAAGCGCCATGCCTATAAGTAGAACGCCAGACGGTGCCATAAGCCCAAACCCTACAGGGATTAAGCACGGCCCATTTGGTATGCATACCGTCCCAACATTGCCGATTAGCCAGTTCGCAGCGGGGATGGTGGCAATGAATGCCAGCAGTGAAAACCATTTCATGTGATTAACTCCATTTGTTGAGGGCGCTTTTCCCAGCGCGGCGGGCATTGTGCGCCATCCCAGCGATCCGCCATTTTGCGCGGCGACTGATATGGCTGGTTGTGATTGCGGGCGATGTCTGTGCTATCGACAGATGCAAAGGGATACTGCTTTCCTGACAACTGCATTCCCCTGAGCATGTGTATCCACGGGGTGCGCTTGTGGCGGGCGGCAATCTCGTTCCAGATTTCATCCATCTTTCTGCACCACGCATCAGACAAAACGACGGCAAATTCGGCGGTTGACCCAATACATACACGCGGCCATTCATCGCACAGCCGCAACAGCCGATGGATTGGCTCGTCCATATGCCAGACTGGCGCACCCTTGTGTCCATGCGGCCATTCGCGAAGCAAGGCGTCCTGCTCCTGCGTCCCGGCGTCAATAACGTCAGGGATCACAGCCCACGTTGTCGGATAATCAAGCCAAGGGTCGCACCACTTGTAAAAGCCTTCCCAGTTCGTCGCCTTGCCTGATTTCCAAGCCGAAAACGCGCCGTTGTCTAGCATGACAGATTGACCCATTAGATGCGCGCGCGCCAAATCCTGCGGGGCTGCATGAGAAATGCAGAAATTACGCCCCGCAAGATCAAGCATTGCGCTGATCGGCGTGATAGGGGTGCCGTGATAATGGATCACCGCAGAAATTCCTCCCAATAGAGGCAGAGTTTATTGTTGTGCCGCGCGGCCTCATAAAGCCCGCTGACGGCCTTCTTCCGCTTTCTGGCCCTGTCTATTGCGGCAGACAGGCTATCCCGCTCCTGATAGAGCAGAGCGAGCTTGCGGCGGGCAATGGGGCGCATGATCGGTTTCAGAAGCCACCTCATAGACCAAGAGCCTCACGATAAAGGGCCTCGATGGCCTCCTCCTCTGCGATCTGATCGGCCCGCTTTTTCCGCAAGGCAATGATCTTGCGAATGGCCTTGGTGTCAAAGCCCCGGCCCTTGGCTTCGGCCATGACTTCTTTCTGGCTTTCAACGATGTCCATGCGTTCTGCGTCCAGTCGTTCGAAGCGTTCGACGATCTGCCTCAGTTCGTCTGCGATGATGTCCATTTGCATTTTTAGTTCCATTTCGGTGGGTTTTTGTTGATGGCGCGAAGGGCGTCTTGCCCTTTTAGGGTGATGACCCAGGTTTGTTCCTTGGTGTTCAAGGTGAATGGCCCTGCTTTTTCTATTTCAAGCGGCTTGATCCAGCCGCAACCAAAGAGTGAGTACATTGACGGACCTGATCTGCCGACTTGGCTGCCTGTGAACGGCTCGTCACCAAAAGGCTCAATTGCCTTCAGTGACTTCCACCGTGATTTTGTGAGGGTTGGTGCTTTCATGTGAACTCCTGCTCGTACTTGAGGGCTTCTGGGTCTGTCAGCCGCACTCCCAGCGGCAGCCAGTGTCGTTGCATCGCATCCATAAATGCTGTCATTTGCTTGACCGTCATCAGCCGAGTGACTGGCAGGTCAAAGGCCTTAATCGCGTCCAGCTTGGATTCATATGGCAAGGGCTTGATCACCCGATCATATGAAAGGCGGAAGGCCTCGTTCTCGGCCCGAAGGATTGGAACCCCGAAAACCAGCTTGCATTCGGCCCGAACGTCTTCATGGGTCTGGTCGCCAAGCTGGGTGGCGATGTCGGTGAACCACCTTTGCGCCAGCCTGTTTTGCAATGCCGATCTAAGTGCGCCCTGTGTCCAGGTGACTGTGATCGGCAGCTTTCGATCACGCAACATTGCGGCTAGCGCGTCAACGTGGGTCGGTTCTCGGATGATCTTGGTGGGCATCAACCGCTTCCCCTCATTGTCCAGTGATCAATCATCACCGTCCTGACCCTGATGACCTCGATGCCAAGGCTCTTGGCGGTCAGGGCAAGGGTCTCGTTTGGGTCGGTCTTCTCAAGGCCCCCGTTTTCCTGCTCGATCCGGTCAAAGGTTTCGATGACGGTTTTGGGATCAATCATCTGACACCCCAAACTTGTCGCGCAGCTTTTGCAGCTTCATGCCCAGATCTTCCAAGAACGAGATGACCTCAACCTCGATGTCTTTGCACAGATCGTCGTCACGGTTGACGCGCTGCATCCAGAACGACATATCGCCGGGCAGTCGTGGGTCGAAGCTAACGAAGTCGCACCACTCGCGCCCGGTGCAGATCATTTGGACGTGCATCTGAGTGATGTATTTGCTCGGCACCTTTTCTGAGAGCAGGGTGTCGATGTGCGTGGCGGTGTTGGGGCATTTGATCTCAATCAGCCCGTCAGACCCGACCAGACCGTCAGGCGATGCGCCGAAGAACTTGATGCTTGGATGAAGCACAAAGCCGGTTTCCTTGACGGTTTCCCCTGTCATCACCTCGTAGGCCATACGGGCCTGTGGTTCGGTGTCTGTACCCCATTGCATCGCCGCGCTGCTAAACCCCTCTGTAGCCTCGCCAGTAAGCCTCTCAGTGATCAACTGGGCCATGTAGTTGGCACGGCTGGCGCTGTATCCGCTTTTGGTCTTGGCCATCACGTCGGCGGTGCGGGATGCGGTGACGCATCCCAAACGAGCCGAGAACCACTCCGATGAGCGCTGTTCCATCTCATGCGCCATGATCAAACATCCACCACTTCGCAGCCAAGCATTTTGGAAATGTTTTCCAGCTTTTTCAAAGACGCCTTCGGCCCTGCGATCAAGATCATCTGCGTTGCATCTGGCAAAGCTGGTGGTGCATTTACCTCAACCTGGGTGTCTGCGCTCCACAGATCAGGGGTGTTCTTCTTCATCTGTTCACCTTGTATCTTTTCCAGCAAATTCCTTGCCGCGATAATCGAGTTGACTGACGGCATGTATCGACCGCTTCCCCAGCCCGATGATATTTTTTTACCTTCAGGACTTATGGCTTTGTCGAGGTCGCTGTATCTTGAAAAGCGCTTGGCCAGTTCCCTGAACTCTGGATGCCCAAAACGTGCCAGCTTATCCCAATTTTCGGGTTTTTTCTCGTAAAGGCTTCTCATCTTATTCCTCCCTAACTGCTGCGTCGTGTTCAGCTTCGATCTTGGCCTGCTTTTTCTTCAGCATGGCGATGGCGTCTGCGGCTTGCTTGGCGTTCATCCCGTGCAGCTCGGTGACGTTCAGGAACTGGCAGAACTTGGCCTCGTCGGTGTTGGTGGCTTCAATGAGGCCTTGGATTTCACGAAACTGGTCGGCGCTGATGTTCTTTGGTGCCTCTGGCTTTGGCGGATTTCTGGCGGCTGCATTCCCGTCATCATCGTCACTTGCTGCGGCGACACCTGCCATTGAGAGCAGGCCATATCTGCGAGCATAAGAGACCGCTGACCCATATCCCTGCATGTCCCGTTTCCCAATAAGCAGCGGAACGCGGCAGGAAAGGCTTTCTCCGCTTTCTCCGTGGATCAGTATTGTCTCCACAAAGAGGCCAAGCTGGTCCTCGCCGGTCGGCTGGATTACCGCGATCCCTGCATCATTCAAGGCTGGCATACAGGCATCCATGACGTTGCCGAGATCTGCATACTTGCTGCGGAAGTGGGGGTTGTCGGCCTGCTTGAGTGCCTTGGTCATGTTGGCCTGTGCTTTGGCCAGTGCTGTCGCAATACCCTTCATCTTAAAGCCCCAATCCAAAGCCGAGGAAAAAGGCGGCATAGGTTCCGCCGAAGATTGCAATGACGCAGATGGCGTCGGTGATGATGTCTTTGATTTTCATGTCATTCCCTTTCAAAATCGAGGCCGTTGCTGAGTTCGATGATTGCATTTTGCAGGACGAACGGAAGGTCGCTGGGGTCAACGTCGATGCCCAAGATCTCTAGGCTTTGGATTTTCACCGTGTCTGGGTCAACCTCGTGCCAGACTGGCGAGCCGGGTACGCCGTAGTCTGCTTTCTCTGTTTCGGCGGAAAAACGAACATCAATGTGTTCGCCGTCGAAGTGTGCGTAGACTGTCATTTTGCATTGCTCCTTGTTGCGTTCTACTGCAACCCTTGTATCGCCCCTGTGAGCATCTGGCAAGATATTTCTTGCGCGGTTTCCTAATTTGGTTATATGGGTGACGAACAAGCATAGGGGAACCACATGAAACTGACACCGATCTTCGCCGCCAATCTGCGAGCATATTCTGACGCCATGAAGGGAAGGGGCGTCACCCAAACTGAGCAAGCCAAGCGGTGCAACATGGCCAAAAGCACGTTTTCTGAATTGCGGTCTGGGCATGTTTACTCGCCTAGCATCTGGACTGCGTTGCGCCTGGCTGAGATGCTTGGTGTCACGGTTGATGACCTGTTGACCGACAAACCGGATCGTCGGGTGGCTGTTGCCCAACGCATCTTCAGCGGTGAAACGGCATGAATGAATGGCGCGTAGAAGCTGGCCGAATGCTGCGGAAGGGTTTCGGTGTCGAAGACATCTCGGTCGCCCTGACGGTGCCTGTTGATGACGTGAGGCAGTTTGTCCGGGCGCTGCGATTGTCCGGGCGGCTGTCGGTGGTTTTGTTTGGAAGAAGAAGCCGATGAAGATGCAACCGAGATATGCCCGCAACAACCGGGCGAACAAATATGGTGCCAAGAAGACGGTCGTCGGTGACATAACTTTCGACAGCAAGAAGGAGGCGAACCGGTGGACCGAGTTGCAGCTTCTTGAGCGCGGCGGGGCGATCAGTGACCTACGCCGCCAGGTCAAGGTCGAACTGACGGGCCAATATCGACCGCTGTTTACCCGGACGGGGCGAAAGATGAAAATGACGTTTGACTTCGCATACATCGACGACGGCGTTCAGATCTACGAGGACTGCAAGGGTATGCCCACACGGGATTATGAGGTCCGTGTCGCGGTGGCTCGGGCGATGGGCTTAGAGGTCCGTGAAAGTTAGCAGGGAGCGGAGAAGGGAGGGTCTCGACGCCCCCTGCAGGCGTCTGCCCTTTGACGCCCATCTCTTGGTAGCATGGGGGATGTCTGACCGGCAACCCGGTTTGGGGGAAGAGTAAAGCCCCAGCCAATGAAGGCCAGGGCTTGATCTAAAAGGCTGGCGGGCCTAAAGTGCGAGTGTCAACAACGCAGGTCATTGTTAGCACGGGTGGTGCCGTCTACGCAATACCTGCCCCAACAGAGGGCAACAAATGGGCGAGCAGCCTTTCATCAAATTTTACCCGTCAGACTTCCTCGGGGGAACGTCTGGGCTGTCACCTGCGGAGCGCGGTGTCTACATCACCTTGCTTTGCCTGATCTATGAAGCCGACAGCCCGATCAGACGTGACGACAGCCGACTTGCACGGTGCTGCGGCGCTCCGAAAGCTGCATTCATTCGGATGATTGACGGCTTGATTGCGCAGGGGAAGATCACTCAGGACGGTGACTTGATCTCGAACAGACGCGCAGAAAAGGCCATTGTGGACCGCGCAAATCGAACACAAATTGCGACCCATGCAGCGAAGCAAAGATGGTCCGCACAAACGGAAAAAACCCAACAAAATCAAAAGGCGAATGATGCTGGCGCAATGCCGGAGCAATGCTCGGGCGATGCCAGCCAGAACCAGAACCAGAACCAGAATATAAAAACAGAACCTATCGGTTCTGCAAAAAAACGCCGCAAGCCTGAGGTTGAAATCCCAGAGGACTGGGTGCCGAACGACCGCAACGTATCCGACGCGACAGATAGCGGATTTTCACAGATAGAGATTGACCATGAAGCCGATAGATTCCGTAACTACCACCTTTCTAAGCAATCGCGATTCAGAGACTGGAACGCCGCGTGGCGGACTTGGCTTGCCAACGCTAGAAAATTCGAATCGAATAACCGCATGGCTGGCAAAGCAAGATCCCCGAGATATGGATCAGGTAGCAGTATCGCGAGCGTCGTCGCGAGACGTCGGGCTGCGGGTGAAGTATGAGGGCCGGTATCCAGAAGACGGTCAGTCGTACACAATTGCCGTTGGTTGCGAGGTCTCTGGCAGTCCCGAAAATATTGCTTCTGTGCTTGATGATTTGGTCAACTTCATGCTGCCAGCGCCAGTACGGTTGATTGAAGAGTGGTTGGCGGAATTGTCCGTTCTCGTGGCCAAGCGACAAGACGATGAGTTCAGCGAAGAACTCAGGGTGTCAGCCTATTCATCGCGCTTGTCGGTTTACCCGGCGGATGTCGTCCGAACGGTTTTGATCAAGGAGACGTACAAATTCTGGCCGACTTGGGGCGAACTGGAAAAGCGTTGCAAGGCGCTGACCAGCCCGCGCAAGAATATGATCCTAGCCCTTCGGCATGGGCCTCAGAGGACAGAGCCATCTCATAGAAGAGCGACGGAGGACGAAAAGGCTAGAATCCAGTCTTTGGTTGACGAGATGTTTCCGTCCGCTTCTGGCGAATTGAGGAAGGCCGCTGTTGAAGAGGCAATGAAGGGAAACTGTATCAAAGAGGGCGGCGAGGGATGACAACCGAGACCTGGCGATCCATAGCCCTGGTTAACGGGATCAAGCCGGTGACGTTCTACGCCCGCGTCCGCCGGGGAATGACGCCAGAGGAGGCCGCGACTAAACCAGTCCGGCCATACTTCCAGGAATGGCGGCCTCCTGGGAAACTAAATTCTGGTTTTCCGCAAAAAGTGCTTGACGACAGGGGCGACTGACCCTATGTATGAATTGTCAAGAGGCACAACGCCTCGCCAACCAAGGAGACAAGAAGATGGGCCAATACATTGACGAAAGCACGGGTGCAACAGCCGACAGCGTTTACATCACCACGATTGAAGGCGAGGAGATCGCATCATTGCACGGCCATGCTTGGAACGACGAAATGGTTGCGCACC
>CALFSV010000015.1 GCA_937916485.1 uncultured Paracoccaceae bacterium
AAAAAAGGCCCCCATGAGGGCCCACTGTCGGTTTCGGCAAGTGTAAGTGGCGGAGCGACAGGGATTCGAACCCTGGAGACGGTCTCCCGCCTACACACTTTCCAGGCGTGCGCCTTCGACCACTCGGCCACCGCTCCGTGAGGGGGTGTCTATCCCTGAGGCTTGGGCAATTGCAATAGCCTGAAACACTCCAGAGTCATCATTTCCTTGGTCATTGTCACTTCTGTGCGGCTGACGCATACTCGACCGGTTGATCGGCACGAGACAGGACCCGAACAGAGCAAATGGCAAACAATCCGTTCAGCCCCGTTCCACCAAACCGGGACTGGCCAAGGCCAGACCCGACTCGGGTTCAGTCTGCTGCCCTCGTCATCATCGCGTTTGCCGTCGTCCTATTCCTCTTGGTGCAGGCGCGGTTCATGCTGATTTCGCTGGCGACTGCCATCGTTCTGTTCAGCCTGACCAGCGATGCGATCAGCTTTATCGCCCGCCAGCGGGTGGGTCCGATCCATATTCCAAACTGGCTGGCCAGCATCGTGGGGGTGGTCCTGATCTCGACCACGTTGCTGATCCTGACCTCGATCATCCTGGCGCAAATCAACACCGTTCTGACCACAACGCTCAGCTATACCGAACGCGCGCCCTCGGCGGTGGCGGACCTGTTCAAATGGCTGGGGGAGGATGCGCAACAGGCGGTCCTGTCATCGCTGGCGACAGTGGACGTGTCGGGCTACTTGCGGACCCTTGCCGGACAGGCAAGCGGCATGATGCAGGCCACGGTCCTGATCATCCTGTTCGTCGGCTTTCTCTTTGCCGAGCGTGTCTGGTTCTCGACCAAGCTGGTGAACTTCGTCGGGGACGAAGCGCAGGCGGACCGCGTTGGCCGGATTGTGGCGTCGATTATCCGCCGGGTGAACCGCTACCTTTTGGTCAAGACGCTGGTCAGCCTTGTCACTGGCCTGATGGTCTGGGCCATTGCGCATTTGTTCGGCCTCGACCTAGCCGTCTCACTCGGCATTCTGACCTTTATCCTGAATTACATCCCCAACATCGGGTCCATCGTGGCAACCGGGCTTGTCGCCCTTGTCACCTATGTGCAGCTGGCCGATGCTACCCCGACCTTGGCGATCTTTGTGATCGTTGGGGCCATCCAGTTCATCAACGGCAGCATCATCGACCCCATGTTGATGGGCCGGGCCCTGCGCCTGTCGTCCTTTGGGATCATCATCAGCCTGGCCTTCTGGGGCGCTGTCTGGGGTATTCCGGGCATGTTCCTGTCGGTGCCGATCATGGTCGCCCTGATGATCGTCTGTTCCGAGATCCCTGCCCTGCGACCCATTGCCATCCTGCTGTCCCGTGAAGGGCTGCCAGAGCCTGAGACGCAGGCACAGAACCGGCCGTCCATTGCCTCGGCTGCTGAATAGACCCTATTGGGTCGGCGGAAAGAAGATCACGTCTTCGGCGAAATACTGATAGGAGTCAGCATTGCGCAGGGCGCCGTTCGGGTCGGTTCTGGCCATCGCCTCGCAGTCTCCGCGTGAATAGCACAGATCGTCAGTATTGGCGGTTTCCTCAAAGTGGCTCATCTCGTGGATGATTGTGCCCTCTTGTGTTCCATCCTCAAGCGCGCGGGCGCCGGGAAACACCCCCGTCATCGTCGGCAACCCAAAGAAGGGCGGGCAGAAGTTGACCACCCAGGGCCTGTCAAGATCGACGAAGGCATAGGTCCCGCCTTTGCAGGCCTCCTCGATGCTATTGCGGCAATTGCTGTGGATCTCTTGCTCGACGATCGACTTGTAGACCGACTTGAGGTTGCGCCGCAAAAAGTCACCATTGCGCCGCGAGTAGTCGCCGAACCAGCGGCGGTATTCTGGCGTGTCTCCCACCAATACCGAAGCCTGCAGGGCAAGGTCATGCGCCCCTTCGACGGCAGCAGCGATGGCTGCAATCTCGGACTTTTCGCACTGGTTGTAGGTCTGGGCGGTGGCCGGTCCGGCAACCGTTGCCGCGATCAACGCCAATGTCCTTAACTGCCGCATCGTTCCGCCTCGTCCTGACTGACCTTGGAAAACGCTAACAACACTCACCCCTCAACTCAACAACAGCGAAACGCGGCGGTTCTGTTTGCCCTTGTTCTCGATCTTGCCGATCTGCACGGGGCCGATCTCGCCGGTGCGGGCCACATGGGTTCCGCCGCAGGGTTGCAAATCGACCGTAGAGTCGCCCTGCCCGATCCGCACCAGCCTGATCCGCCCCGCCCCGCGCGGGGGCTGGACGGACAGGGTCTTGACCAGGGCGGGATTGGCATCAAGCTCGGCTTCGGTGATCCATTCTTCGGATACAGGCAGGTCTTGTGCGATCAGGTCGTTCAGGGCGGCGTTCAGGGCCGGCACATCGCTCGGCGGCTCTGGCATGACGAAGTCCAGACGGCTCTTGTCCGCCCCGATGGCCCCGCCCGTCACCGGCAGGGGAATGACCACAGTCAAAAGATGGAGCGCCGTATGCATGCGCATGTGGCGATGACGGCGGTCCCAGTTGAGGGTTTGGGTCACCTTTGCCCCGACAGGCGGCAGCACGTCCGGGGAAGCCGGGACGAGGACGATTTGCCCGGCCTCACCCTTAAAAGTCGCCGCGATGGCGATGTCTTGCCCGTCAAAGCTCAGGACGCCGGTATCCCCCGGCTGGCCGCCCCCGGTTGGGTAAAAGATGCTGGCGTCAAGGATCAGGCCCCCATCGGCTGTATGCCCCAACACCGTGCCCTGCGCGATGCGCGACATGGGATCAGTCAGAAACAGAGGCGTTGTCATGCAGGATCTTCCTTAGGGTCTTGTTTCGGGTCGGCAGGTGGGCGCAATGCCTCGGGGTTGCGCAGCCAGATGTCGCGTTGGGCAAAGGGAATCTCGATCCCTTCGGCGGCAAAACGGGTGTTGATGGCGTGATTCATGTCGGATTTCACGACCAGCATGAAGTTGATGTCCCGCAGGATGGCCCGGATCTCAAAATCAAGGGAATCCGCGCCAAAGCCCATGAACAGAACTGAAGGTGGCGGGGTCAGGATGACCATCGGGTGATCCTGCGCAATCTCGTTCAGGATTGCCTCGACCCGCTTGGTGTCCGTCCCATAGGCGACACCCACCGGGATGATCACCCGGCCGACAAGATTGCCCCGGGTCCAGTTGGTGACCTGACCGGTGACCAGATCCGCGTTGGGAATGATGACATCGGTCCTGTCAAAGGTCTCGATCCGGGTCGAGCGGACGGAAATGGCGCGAACATAGCCCATCTGGCCATTCACCTCGATCCAGTCGCCCTCGCTCACCGGGCGTTCGATCAGCAGGATGATGCCCGACACAAAGTTGGACACGATGGTCTGCAGGCCAAAACCGATGCCCACCGACAGGGCACCGGCGACAATTGCCAGCGACGACAGGTCAAGCCCGGTGCTGCGCACGGCGACAAGGGCGGCCAGCACGATCCCCATGTAACCAACGCCCGCAACGATGGCATTGCGCCCACCAAGATCCAGCCGCGTGCGCGGCAGGATCGAATTGCGCAGCGCCCCTTGCAGAAGGCGGGTCAGCATGTAGCCAAGCCCAAACACAAGCAGCAGGGTGAGAATGTCGGTCGGGGACACCCTCGTCTCGCCCAGACTGTAACCTTCCCGGAAGCGGGCCCAAACCTCCATGAGGTCCTCAACCCGTGCGCCCCAGATCAGCGCGACAAAGGGCAAGGCGACGAGCGACAGGGCAAAGCCGATCAGAACCGGGGCAAGCGCATCTTGCCCGCTGCCGTCAGACCGGGTCAGAAGGGAGTAAAGGTCGAAAACGAAGGACTGCAAAAGGACAACCACGCTCAGAAGCGCAAGGGTCATCACCGTGGGCAGCACAATCGCATTGGCCGCCGCTCCATAGCCCAGTGCTGCAAGAATGGGGCCGGCAAAGGCCACAAGGATGGCCCCCCGCCCAACCAGCCAGAAAACATTGCTGTGCTCCGATCCGGTGGCCTCCTTCTGGTTCGACCGCGCCCCGCCCGGAATCGCACGCATCAGCACCTGGCCCATCCGAAACAGCGAATAGCCCAAGGCCAATTGGATCGGAAAGAAAAGGACAGCCCAGCCAGCCTCGCTTGCCTCGCCGGTCGACAGAAAGGAGGTTGCCAGCACCCCTACCCCCATGATCCAGCCGATCTGACTAACGTATCGACGCCCGCGGGCTCGGTAGCGCAATTGGATGTCGGGACGCGAATGGCCCAGGATCGACGAAGTCTCAAACTGCCCGCCCAGCCAGCGCCCGATGACCACATAGACCCCGGCCATCAACAAGGCATCGACAAAGATCTGGCCGCGCAATCCAATGAGGGTGGTTGCCTCTAGCCCCTCTTGAAGGGCATAGATACCGATCAACGGCAGCGCGATCTGACCCAGCGAGATCAGGAACCGCCAGGCCCCCTGACCAATCTGAAGTTGGCCATCAGTCGCAGCCTGGGCAGCATCGACACGTGCCTGTGCCGCCAGAACCACCGTGCGTCCCCGCAACAAAAGGGCAAGTGCGACCACCAACAGTCCGATGGACTCCGCGATGTTGGTCAAAAAATCCTGCCAGCGGGTCCCGCTGCTCAGGATCGCGACGGCTTCGTTCTTGAATTCATCCAGCCGGGTCATATAGGCCTCGGCCGCATCTCCCCAAACGCGCGGATCCAACGGCGAGGCACCCCGCTCCAGCAGTGTCGATTCCCGGCTTTGTCGGATCAGTGCATCGATTTCCGTGATCAAACCCTCGGCCCTCGCATGGGCTTCAAGGGCTAGCAGGCCCGGTGCCTTGAGACGGGTCAACTGCTCGTGCAGTTGGACACGACGCTCGGTGACCTCGGGTGCCTCGTCCTGCGGGTCGTCGGGGACTGGACCAAGGGCGGTAATCTGGCTTTCGACGGTCCTGAACCGGGCGGCGTTGACCGATTGTTCGGCCTGGAACTGATCACGCCAGGCGACGAGATCCGCCCGCAACCGTTCAAGGGCAAAGGAACTGCCGCGGCCAAGCTCGGAAATCGCTTCGCTCCGGCTCGCTGTCCTTTCCCAGGCGGCGTAGTCGGGTCCGGTGCCAAGTTCCGCCACGTTCTCGTCGACGGCGCCAACCTCCCCCTGCGCCGTTTCGACTATAGGGGTTTCAGACTGACCTGTATCGGGAGGAAGACTGTCAGGGGGGGCAGCATCAGAGGGTACGGTCTCGGTCAGCCCCCGCTCTGTTACGTCAGGCGATGTCGTCTGCGCCAGCATGGGCCCTGCCAGAAGCAGCAGGATCGCGATGCACCAGCCGGAAAGCGCAGGTTTCATATATCCTCGAATACCCCCGGAATGGAGGATGGCCCCTGATCAAGCCAGCCCGGCACGGGCAGGCCCTTGTCGCGCAGGAAAGCAGGGTTAAACAACTTGGACTGATACCGGGTTCCGTAGTCGCACAGAATCGTCACGATGGTATGGCCGGGTCCCATTTCGCGGGCCATACGCATGGCTCCGGCGACGTTGATGCCCGACGATCCGCCAAGGCAAAGACCCTCATGTTGCAGCAGGTCAAAGACAATGGGCAGGGCTTCGGTATCGGGGATGTTATAGCTGAAGTCGGGGGTAAACCCTTCAAGGTTGGCGGTGATCCGGCCCTGACCGATGCCTTCGGTGATGCTGTCGCCCGCGCTTTGCAGCGTGCCGGTGGTATAATAGCTATGCAGCGCTGCGCCATCAGGGTCAGCCAGGCCGATCTTGACGCCCTTGGGCTGCAGGGCCATGCCCACTCCGGCCATAGTGCCACCGGACCCGACAGCACAGATGAACCCGTCCACCTTGCCGCCCGTCTGTTCCCAAATCTCGGGGCCGGTGGTTTCGATATGAGCCTGACGGTTGGCCACGTTATCAAACTGGTTCGCCCAGATGACCCCTTCGTTGGTGGTCCGGGCCAACTGCTCGGCCAGACGACCCGAATAGCGGACATAGTTGTTGGGGTTGCGATAGGGGGCGGCGGGAACCTGGACCAACTCGGCCCCGGCCAGGCGAAGCATATCCTTCTTTTCCTGGCTTTGCGTCTCGGGGATGACGATGACGGTCTTAAAGCCCATGGAGGCGCCGACAAGGGCAAGGCCGATACCGGTATTGCCTGCCGTGCCTTCGACAATGGTGCCGCCGGGGCGAAGCTGGCCCTTGGCAATTGCGTCGCGGATGATGAACAGGGCCGCCCGGTCCTTGACCGACTGGCCGGGGTTCATGAATTCCGCCTTGCCCAGAATCTCGCAGCCCGTCGCCTCGGACGCGGCGCGAAGCCTTATCAGGGGCGTGTTGCCAACAGTGGCAGCGAGATCGGTCTTGATGGACATGGACGGGCCTTTCATTGCAGCCGGCGGATCAGCGCCAGCACCGCGTGCCCCCTTTGTGTAGGGGGCCAAAGGCCTGAACTCAAGAGGTGGAGCCAGGGTGCAGGTCAGCCCGGCGAAGGGCGGCCCCGATGCCGAGCCAACCACAGCAACATAGCCACCAGCGGCCCAACGTTGACCTCGCCCGTGTCGATAAGGTCAAGGGCCGCATCGAGGGACATAACATGGCTGCGCAGATCTTCTCCCTCTTCGGGAAGCCCGCCGTGGAAATCCGCCTCCGGGGGAAGATCGGTCAGGCCAAGGTAGCAATGAAAGTAATCCGTGCTCGATCCCGGCGAGGCATAGACCGAGAACATCTTGTCCAGGCGCGAAAACGTCACCCCCGCCTCTTCTGCCGCCTCGCGGTGGGCGGCGTCCTCGGGGGATTCGCCAGCATCCACGATGCCCGCCACAGGCTCCAGGCACCAGGGGTTTGGGTCAGACCGGCGGGCCGGACCGTTGCGAAACTGCTCGATCAACAGGACCCGGTCCCGAACCGGATCATAGGGTAGCACCAGGGCGGCATCGGCCCCGACCAACACTTCGCGCTTCAAACTGGTCGCCCATGCGCCGTCAAAACGGCGGTGATCGATGGACAGAGCCGCGAATTTGAAAAAGGCCCCCGCCAAAGGGGCCGCAGGGCGGACAACATAGTCCGCAGGGCCACCCGACCGGCGACGGGTTGCCGGAACATCCGACCGGCTGGCCCGAACGCTGGCCTGCGCGCGGTGTTCCATCATCCGCCACTGGGCAAACAGCTGGTCCCCAGAAAGAGGCGGATCATGTGTGTCGATTTCATCCGCGGCAAAGCAGGCAGCCTCAGCCCCGATCGGCTCCCACTCTGGCAAGGACCACGGCGCGCCCGACGGAACATGCCAGGGCGGTGGAGCATAGGCATGCGCCACAACGTCGCGACCATCCCCAAGCCTAAGCGCGACCTCGATCACCGTATACCCGAACGCGACCTCGTAAAGGTCCAGCCGGGCCCGCTGGCGTTCGGTCAGGTCGAACCAGACTTCGCCCATCGCGACCGATCCCGGACGGGACACAAGCATCGGCAATGTGCCGTCCTGAACCCGGTCGACCGCATGATCGGGTAGAGTTGCGGGCAGACAGCGGGCGTCGGTCCCAGGACCGGCCACGCGGTCGAACAACGGCCTATGCCGCAAAGTGCCATACAGGAAAAGTGCCACGGACGGTCGCCCTCGATTGGGCCTAACGGAAATTCCGCCCGGCCAGTTCCACCACCAAGGCCGCCACGACCCCACCAATCACCAATGTGCCGATCACCGTCGGGTCGATCATGATCTGCCCGTTCTCGACCATAAGATCAAAGATCCCGATCACTGCCTCGACCGGACCGTCATAGGCCCGACGCAGGGACAGGCGGATCATTTCTGCGGCGCAATTCAGGAAAAGCGCCCAAAACACGAGACCCGCAACCGTTGTCAGACCATAGCTGACCGCGGCCGCCCAACCGGTTCCGGCGCGACTGCCCGCGATGACCCAGCCCACCGCAAACCCGACTGCCGTATTGACCCATTCAAACAGCCCCGGGTCCGAGCCCTCGGGAAACAGCGGAATGATCACCTGCGACGTCCACCAGGCCAGTCCGGCAAAAAGGATCGCGGCCACCAGCTTGCCCGCAGTCAGCATCCCTATCATGGTCTTCTCCTGCTCGGTCCGGTTGCCCCGGCGTTGCGGGACGCCAAGGCAGGGCTAGCTGCTGCGCGTCACCGTGATCTGTGTCACGTCGCAGTTTCGGCTAAGGAATGTCGCAGCACAAGAGGTCAGGTAGAAGTTCCACATCCGGCGGAACCGGTCATCAAAACCAAGCTCGGCCACCTGATCCCAGCGATCGTTGAAGGTCTCGTGCCAGCGGCGCAGGGTCTGGCTGTAGCTTTCGCCAAACTCGATAGAGCGGGCAACGCTCAACCCGGCCTTCTCGACCTCGCGGCGCAGAACAGTGGGGCTAGGCAGCATGCCACCCGGAAAGATGTACTTCTGGATAAAGTCGACACCCCTGCGGTAGGTCTCCCACCGACGATCCTGAACAGTGATGATCTGAAGGGTGGCGTTCTTGCCTGGGCGCAGACGGTCGCGCAGGGTCTGGAAATAGACCGGCCAGTATTTTTCGCCCACCGCCTCGAACATCTCGATGCTGGCGATGCCGTCATAGACGCCGGTCTCGTCCCGGTAATCCTGCAGCTTGAAGGTCACCTGGTCCGACAGGCCTGCCTTTGCGATGCGCGCCACGGCATAGTTGTATTGTTCCTGGCTGATGGTCAGGCCGGTCACCTTGAGGCCGCGCTCCTTGGCGGCATATTCGGCAAATCCTCCCCAGCCACAGCCGATCTCTAGGACGTGATCACCAGGCTGGGCGCCCATCTGATCGACCATCGAGGCATATTTGAGGATCTGGGCGGCCTCCATGCTTTCCTGTCCGGTCTCGAACTTGGCACTGGAGTAGGTCATCGTCTCGTCCAGCCAGAGACCATAAAAGTCATTGCCCAGGTCGTAGTGATAGCTGATGTTCTTGCGGGCCTGCCGCTTGGAGTTGGACTGCAGCCAGAAGCGAAGCCGCTCATAGGCGCGGACAAGGCCCTGTCCGGGAAAGCCGTCATAGATCTCGTCCGCCTCGTCATGGACGAGGTCCATAAAGGCCATCAGGTCCGGCGTAGACCACCAGCCGTCCATATAGGCCTCGCAAAAGCCCAGGTCACCCTCGCGGATCAGGCGGGCGAAAATGTCGGGATTGTGGATGTCCAGCTCGGCGACAAAGCCCGGCTCCTTGCCTTCAGCGCGGAATCGACGGCCATCGGGAAGAACCATGTCCACGCGACCACGTGGAATGCTTTGCACCTTCTCAAACACGGCTGAGAAGTAGCGGGGCAGATTTGTCTGCCCTTTCGTCGATGTCAGGATCATTCCAGTTTCCATTCTTTCCCGGCACTTCGGCGGGTTTTTCCCCAAGGCCTAGTCTGCGACAACCTGAGCCAGCTTCGCAAGATAGCCCGCAGCAGATACGAAGTCACGGCGGGCTATCGCAATTTTCCGCATCGTCCTAGAAACCCCGCGACTGATAGGCCGCAAGGGCCCGGGCGCGGCCCGCCTCGGGGCTCACGATCGGTTCGGGATAGGGGTCAGCGGGCGACAAGTTCCAAGCCTTTGGCACAGCCTCAAAATAGGACAGCGCAGTGACCGGCGGAGTGCGCTGGCCTTCGGCGATCCAGGCGCGGGCATAGGCATGACGAGGATCGAACTTGTCCAGCTGGCTGATCGGGTTGAACACCCGGAAATACGGGGTCGCATCCGGGCCAGAGCCTGCCGACCACTGCCAGCCCATCGCGTTCGAGGCCGGATCCCAGTCGGTCAAGCAATCGGCAAACCAGTCCAGACCGATCTTCCAATGGGTCATCAGATGCTTGGTCAGGTAGCTGGCCACGATCATCCGGCCGCGATTGTGCATGGTGCCAGTGACATACATCTCGCGCATGGCAGCATCGACAAAGGGGATGCCGGTGCGGCCCTGCTTCCAGGCCCGGACCTCCGCACTCTCGACATCGGTTGACCAGGGAAAGGCGTCCCACTCGGGTTTCCAGTTAGAGCGCACGATATGCGGGCTGTGATGAACAAGGTGGTAGGCAAACTCGCGCCAGACGAGCTCTTTGAGAAAGGTCTCAGCCCCCGCCTTGCCCTCAGCGCGGGCTTGCATGGCCGCGTGCCAGCAGGTGGCGGTGGAAATCTCGCCGTAGGTCAGGTTCTCCGACAGGCCAGAGGTGCCTTTGATCGCCGGGCGGTCCCGGCCCTGATCATAGGCGGCCACGCCCTCCTCCATGAACGCCGCCAGACGATCCGCCGCGGCCTCAGCGCCAACGCGGACATGGCCCGCCAGAACCGCCTCACCCCGGCGCATCGCGGCGCCCATGGACCAGTCCCCAACCGCCTCGCTGGCTGGCCAGACTTCGGGCGCAGGCAGCCGACCGGGCGGGGCCAAAGGCTCCGGCACCACGCGATCGCGGACCGCCCGCCACATCGGCGTATAGACACGATAAAACCCACCGGTCTTCGTCTCGACCGTCCATGGCTCGAACAACAGATGACCGGCAAAACTACGGGCATCGATCCCGGCCGCCTTCAACGCCGCCTTGACCGGCTCATCCCGGCCGCGCGCATCGGGGTCATAAATGCGCGACCACCAGACCGCCCCTGCCCCGGTCTCGGCCACCAGCGCCTGCAAAACCTCCAGCGCCGGACCCCGGCGGCAAATCAGGCGGCTCCCGATGCGCTCCAGATCACGGGCCAGCGCCGCCACAGACAGACCCAACCGATACTTCGGCGCCGCCCCCAGCCGTTCAACCACCTCGTCATGCACAAAGACCGGGATCATCGGACGGCCCGCCGCCACCGCAGCACTCAAGCCCGGATGGTCAGACAGGCGCAGGTCCCGGCGGAACCAGAACAGGATCGGGGATCGGTCAGTCATCGCAGAGGCCTTTCAGGGACAGGACCAAACCCCTCCCCCTTCGCTTTGTTTCAAATACTCAAATCCGCACCGATCCCCAAAAGACCGGCGTCAGAGTACCTGATCTAGCGCGTCAATCAGCCGATCAACCTCGGCCGCTTCGGTGTAATGCACGAACGACAGGCGCAGCACGCCCTTCTCCGGATCAACACCAAGGGCGGTCAGCGGACGAACCGCATAAAAATCGCCCCCCCCCGCGTTGATGCCAAAGGGGGCCAGACGGCGGGCCGCCTCTTCGCCGGATCCCGCCAGTTCGACAGCCACCGTCGGGGCGCGGCGCGACGCCTCCCTCGGACCCAACAACCGGACCGAGTTCTTCGAGCCAAGATACTCCAGCAAAGGCTCCATCAGCGCCACTTCCTGTGCCCGCATCAGGTCATGAGAAAACCGCGCCGCCTCTGCGCCAACAGGACCACCATGATAGACGGACAGGGCATCGAAATAATCCGCCATCCCCGCACTCGCCGCCACCTGCGCATGATCGGGGCCGGCGGGTGTGAACCGCTTGTACAGACTGTCACCGTTGAAATAGTGGCCCTGATTAGGAAGCTCAAAGCCAAAGTCCTCGCGGATCACCATGATCCCCTGATGCGGCCCATAGGTCTTGTAGGCGGAAAACAGGTAGACGTCGGGACCCAGCGCACCGACATCCGGCAGGCCATGAGGGGCATAGCTGACCCCATCGACACAGACCCGCGCGCCAGCATCATGGGCCATCGCGGTGATCGCGGCCACATCGTTGATTTCGGCCACCACGTTGGAACAATGGGGAAAACAGACCAACCGGACCTTGTCATCCAGCAAGGCTGCCAGGTCTTCATGCCGCAAGCTGCCGGTCTCGGGGGCCAGCTTCCATTCGCGCACCTCGATCCCCTCGTCCGCCAGCCTCCTCCAGGGGCCAGAGTTGGCCTCGTGGTCCTGATTGGTCACCACGATGGTGGCCCCTTTGGGCAACCATTGTCTGACCGCATTGGCCAAAACATAGGTGTTCTGGGTGGTCGAGGGGCCAAAGCTCAGCTCGTGGGTCTCGACGCCCAGCATGGCCGCAAGGCGCAGGCGCGCCTCGTCCATTTCCGCCCCGCCCAGTTCGGACGCGGCGTAGGGCGCATAGGGCTGCACCTTCCGCTCGGTGTAAAAGCGGGTCAGCCGGTCGATGACCTGCCGACAGGTGTAAGACCCACCTGCGTTTTCAAAAAACCCCTGTCCTGCAAGAGACTGGGTGGAGAAGGCGGGAAACTGGGCCCGGACCCATGCAATATCGAGTGTCATGTCCGCATCAGGAGGGCAGATTGCCCCGGGGTGCAAGCCCCCGAGACACCGCGCTGACCATTCTAGCTGTTCACGTCGACCACGACCCGGCCCTTGACCTGGCCCTTGAGGATATCGGCCCCCAACTGCGGCAGATCTGACAGGGTAGCGGGCTGGACCATCGCCTCCAGCTTGTCCATCGGCAGGTCGCGGGCGACCCGCTCCCAGGCACGAACCCGGTTGGCATAGGGCTGCATGACCGAATCGATGCCCAGAAGGTTCACGCCGCGCAGAAGGAAGGGCACCACGGATGCAGGCAGCCCTGCCCCGCCCGCCAGTCCGACCGCCGCGACAGACCCGCCGTATTTCATCTGGCCCAACACGCGGGCCAGCATCGGACCGCCCACGGCATCCACACAGCCCGCCCATGTTTCCGCCTCAAGCGGACGCTTGACGGTTTCGTTGATCTCATCGCGCGCCACAATCCGGGACGCACCCAGCGACATCAGGTAATCAGCGGCCTCGGGCCGGCCGGTCACAGCGGCGACCTGATATCCAAGGTTGGCCAGTATGGCCGTGGCCACCGACCCAACGCCGCCTGCCGCACCGGTGACAAGAACCTCGCCCTTCTCCGGGGTTAGCCCATGATCCTCAAGCGCCATTACGGCCAGCATTGCGGTAAAGCCCGCTGTGCCCACGGCCATCGCCTGCCGGGTGTTAAGACCTTCGGGCAATGGAACAAGCCAGTCAGCCTTGATCCGGGCCCGCTGAGAGTACCCACCCCAATGCGCCTCGCCCACGCGCCAGCCGGTCAGGACAACCTTGTCACCGGGCTCATAACGCTCATCGCTCGAATTGACCACGGTGCCCGCGAAATCGATACCGGGGATATGGGGATAGTTCCGCACAAGGCCGCCGCCCGGGCCAATGCACAGGCCGTCCTTGTAATTGACGGTCGAATACTCCACCGCGACCGTCACTTCGGCCTCGGGCAGACGGTCCAGCGACAGCTCGGTCACCGCGGCCTGCGTTGATCCATCCTCGGCCTTTTCGACCACCAATGCCTTGAACATGTTCTCTCTCCATTTAACCAGGCCGACGGGCACGCCGACGTCGCGCCTTTGTGCCTGAGGCAGGCCGGGCGTGCAATCATCGGGTGGTCGGGTTCACTCCACGTCTGGCATGAAGGCAAGATCGGTATCGCCAGGACGCAGGCCGGCCGCGGTCAGCATGGCATGGACCTGGCCCCTGTGGTGGGTCTGGTGGTTGAAGAAATGCATGATCAACACTTGCAAGGGCTTGGTGACATCACGCCCCAGGGCACCCGAATACCAGGACAGATCGCCAATAAGGTCGACCGCCCGCAACTTTTCCGCCCAAAGGGTGATCCGGCCATCGGTCCGAAACCGCTCAGCCCCCCAGACGGCAATGGTCGGGGTCAGGGTCACGCTTTGCTGGATGCCACCCGCCGGACTGTCGTGCCCGGCAAAGCGGTGCATCCAAAGCTGGTCGCCCCAGAGCAGGTGGTTCAGCGTGCCCCGGATCGACCCAAAGAACGCCCCCCGGTCTCGATCAAGGTCCTCGGGTGACATGACTTCGACCATCTCGCGCAAACCGGTGTTTTGCCAGGCGTTGTAGCGGGCCATGGTGCGGCAGTAGTCCGGGGTGATCAGCATCGGGCGGCCCTCAATTGGCGACTGTGACAAAGCTTTGGCCAGATCAGGCCCCGGTCACAGGTGGTGGCGTCGGCGGGCCTGCAGGACCGACTGGGTCCGGGCCAGGCCGCCGCACTTTGGCCGCAGGATAGGCGCAGGACCACTGATCGGACAAGTCGGCAAAGGGCGTCCCAGTCCTTGCGCTGAAGGGATCCCGGGCCTATATAAAAACTGTCCTTCGGGACTATGGACATAAACGCGCTCGTAATAAGCGGATCGGACCCGGGGGCGGTACCCGGCGGCTCCACCAACAACCCTATTGGGGGCAGATGGGGCCGAAACAGGATCGACGAACGTGTAAAGGGGAATTGCTTTGTCTCGGTGAGGTACCACCGTTATCGGTCCGATTTGTACAGTTGCCAATAACAACCGTGCTCCGGCAATGGCTCTGGCTGCGTAAGCAGTTCGAGTCGCCGAAACTAAGTCCTCTCGCCTAGCAGCGTGAGGCGGGGTTCGCAGGTACCTGGCAACAGAAACCTGCACCTACCCCCCCTTGCTTTAATTGCAAATCAACCGGCCTGGACAGGAATGGCTTGATCAGTGGCGTCGGGTTCGTCCAGACTGGTATTATGTTCGTTGCCCTTGACCGATCTTTGCGCCAGGTGATCGCCCCCCTGACGTTTATATTTGCCGCCCTCTGCGCCGGGCCGCTGGCCGCCTGTCAAACGGCCCTTTTGCTGGCCATTGATGTGTCCAATTCGGTGGATGAGGCAGAGTATCGGTTGCAGGTCGACGGGCTTGCCGATGCCCTTGCCGACCCCGAGATCATCGAAGCCCTGATCAAGGGCGAGGTGGCACTAAGCCTCATGCAATGGTCTGGAGTAGATCGACAGGAACTGTCGCTGGACTGGTACAGGATGCGAAGCGCGCTCGACGTCGCGCGTTTTGCCACCGCGGCAAGGGCGACGCCCCGCGCCTTCATCCTATCGGACACCGCCCACGCCGAGGCGATCGCCTTTGCACTGGCACAGTTCAGTGCGGTGCCGGATTGCGCCCGCAAGATCATCGACATCTCGGGCGATGGAACCCCAAACGCCGGATCGGACACCCATGCGGCGCGCAATGCAGCTGAACGGGCCGGCGTCATCATCAATGGGATCGCGATAGAATCCCTGGGGGTCGCGATCACCGGATTTTATCAAAGGGTTCTGATCACCCGGAACGGGTTCGTCGTAACGGCGCGCGGCCACCGGGACTACCCCCGCGCGATTCGCTACAAGATCCTGCGCGAAGTCAGCCAGGTTCTGGGCTAGGGGCGCCGTCCGGACACGGCAAGGGCGCGGCTTGGGGGCCGTCGGCCCTTTTTCCAACGTCGGTGGCTGATTGCAGTTGCCGCGACACCGTGCCCGTCAATTGTTTGAGCGAAAAGGGCTTGGGCAGAAAGACCGAGTTCGGGATCATCGCCTTGTCATCCGAGAACGCTTCTTCTGCATAACCGGATACAAAAACAACCTTTGTGTCGGGGCGGGTTTGCAGAGCCTCGCGCACCCAGGTCGGGCCATCCTTGCCCGGCATGATGACGTCGGTCACGATGATATCGACCACAATGCCGGGATCACTCAGCATGCCAAGCGCGGTTTCTGCACTGTCAGCCTCGAGCACCGAAAAGCCGTGCAACCGCAGGGCCAGACTGGCAAAGGCCCGGACGGGCGCCTCATCTTCGACCAGCAACACGATGCCCTCAAAGACACGGTCCGGGTCCGGCTCGACCGGGCGGGGGTTTTCCAGAGCCGTGGCCAGAGGCTGATCGGTGCCGGGCAGATAAAGGGTGAAGGTCGTCCCTTTCCCCAACTCACTGTCGACAAAGATAAAGCCCCCGGTTTGTTTGATGATCCCATAGACGGTGGACAGGCCAAGACCCGTCCCTTCCCCCGGTCGCTTGGTGGTAAAAAACGGCTCAAATATCTTGGGCAATCTTTCTGGCTGAATGCCGGACCCGTTGTCATGAACCCGAACCACGACATAGTCCCCCGGCGGAACCCGGGCGCGGTCCCTTTCGATCGGGACGGCAAGGGACAGGTTTCCCGTTTCGATGGTGATCTCTCCCCCCTGGGGCATTGCGTCCCGGGCGTTGACGACAAGGTTCATCATCACCTGTTCAAGCTGTCGCTTGTCCGCCCGGATATGGCGTAGGGCAGGATCGTGGGACAGTGTCAGGGCCACCCGTTCACCCACCAGCCGGTTCAGCAGATGGGTCAGGTCGGACAGGGTATCGCGCAGATCGATAACGGCTGGCATCAGGTTCTGTTTGCGCGAGAACGCCAAAAGCTGCCCGACAAGGCCCGCGGCCCGGTTGGCATTCTGATGGATCTGGATCAGGTCGGCATAGTCCTGATCGCTTTGGTCATGACGCAGCAACAACAGATCGCAATGCCCTGAAATAGCGGTCAAAAGGTTGTTGAAATCATGGGCAACACCACCGGCAAGTTGGCCGATGGCCTGCATCTTCTGGCTTTGCACAAACTGCGCCTCGAGGGATTTCAGTTCGGTCGCGTCGGTCAACACAGCGATAAGCTCGGCCTCTTCCGCCGCGCCGCACGGATTGAGTGCAACCTGCACAAACCTGTCCTGCCCCAAGGCCCTGCCGCGCAAGAACTCTGTCCCCGAAGGACGGCCCGACCGGATCGTTTCGGCGAGCCAGTCGTTAATAGGTCGCCCCAGCCCCTCGATCAGGTCGGACAGCCGCTTGGTCTGGCCACGCGCTATTGGCAAGAGCGCCCAGGCCTCTCTGTTAGAGGCACGGATCTCCCCATCTGCACCTACCTTCAAGAGGGCCACCGGAAGGTCCTCGACCGCGTCCCAGCCAAGGGGATCGGCCCATTGGCTGCCCCTCGCCGGCACCGGGATAAAATAGACCTCTTGCCGGCCCCAAAGGCCTGGCGCGCGGGCTACGACACAGTCGATGGTCCCGCCATGCGAAGCAATCGAATGAACCTGCCCGTTCTCGGTCGGCGGGGTCAGAAAAATCTCCGCCTCGCGGTGGGCCTGCCCTCCTGTCAAGCGGCGGAAAGCCTCGTTGCCAAAAAGGATTTCTCCAGCAGCATCGATGATCATCATGGGCAGACCAAGGGCATTGGCCCCAAGGAAGGTCCCAAGTACAGCCCCGTCCCGGCCCGATCCATCTTCCAGCCGCCAAATGTAAACGCCCTGACCGACCCGGCTAGCTGTCAGCCGGAAACGACCGAGGGGCATCACGACATCCTCGGACACATGCGCCCTGACGCCCAGTTCTGCCATCATGCGGCCAAGGGTCGCCGCGGGATCGGCCATGCAGTCTGTAAAATAATCAGCCAGCTCCAGATTGGCCCTGTCTGGAAACCGCACCAATGCGGCGTTGTTTCGACATGCGATGACGCCACCTTGATCGGTGACAAAGCAAGGGTCCGGGCTGGCTGCAACAAAGGCGGAGGCACCTTCGATCAGTTTGCCTCGCTGCCGCAGGCCGATCGTGCGGGAGACGGTGATCCCGGCCGCGACGACGACCATGATCATTGCGACAATCGGGACAGACGTCCCCATCGCGGGCCCAATGCTCCAGAACCCGCTTAGGAGCGCCGCACCGCAAAAGGCCAAAAGGGCCGCCGCCGACAGGACATGACGGTCACCCCGATTGGTCGGTCCCCACCCCGTTCTGGGAGGCAAGCCCACAACCGGTTCCTGCGCACTGTCGTACAAACCCTGATACCTTCGAAAACACACCCGGTCACTAAGCCAGGATATACTTAAGGAATTGTGAACAGCGAACGAAAAAAGCTCAACGCCCGTATCGGGACTGGCCTAGTCCGGCGCCCGCAGGGTCGCGACGAAAAAGCCATCGCCTTTTGGTCCCGGTAACCATGCCTTCTGGCTGTCTTCGCGCCACGCATGATGGGCGCTAAGAAACGCCGCAATCTGCTGATCATTCTCAGCCGCAAGGATTGAACAGGTCATATAGCCCAGGACCCCGCCGGGTCGGACAAATCCGGCGGCCTGCCGCAGAATTTCCGCCTGCAGCGCGGTCAGATCCGACAACCGCCCTTGGGACAGCGCCCACTTGCCTGCCGGATCGCGCCGCCATGTCCCGCTGCCAGAACAGGGCGCATCCACCAGAACAAGGTCAAAGGAGGGGAGCCTCTCCAGCTCCTCGGTTCGGGCCTGCGCGATCCGATGGCCGCCGCGCAGGGCCCGGGCGGAAAGGTCCGCCATTCGGCGCGGTTCTGCATCATGTGCGGTCACGACCAGGTCGGCCTGCGCCGCCATGGCCAAAGATTTGCCACCGCCCCCAGCGCAATAGTCAAGAACGCGGTCACCTGAATGCAAAGGCAGGGCCAGCACAGCCGCCTGAGAACTTGCGTCCTGAAGCTCGACCAGCCCTTCAAGATAGGGCGCCGAGGCATTGATTTTCCTTGCATTTACGACGATCTCGAGGGCGCTCGGAACACCCGGAACAGCTACCGCTTCTATTCCATCGCGCGCCAAAGCAGCGATCGCACCTGCGGGATCGGACTTGTACGCGTTCACCCGCAAGAACACCGGAGCGCGGCTTTGCAGCGCGGTCATCGCCTCGGTCGCGCTGTGTCCCAAATCGGTCAGCAGGCGGTCAGCCAGCCAGTCGGGCATGTCATAGCGGACCGGATCGGGCAGTTCCTCAAGCGGGATCCCCTGATCGAGCGGTCCGGGAGGCTGGGGGGCGTAACCATCCCCGGTCATCAGCGCCGCGGGATCAACGCCCGCATGGCGCAGGGCACCGATCATCATCCCGCGTCCGGTGTGAGATCCGCCAAGGGCGGCGTAGGACCGCTGGCAGCGCCACGCATCGTAGACGTGGTCGCGCACGGCCAGCCTGTCTTTGGACCCGGCAAACCGGCTGGCCCGACCCCAGTTGGTCAGCGCCTTTTCCGGCGGTAGGCCTGCCAGCATGGCGTCCAGCACCTCAATGGCGGCGGCGATGCGCGCGCCCGGGGTCAAAGCCCACCTGCCCCAAGATGAGGTTTATCGGCCAACCTATTCACCCAACGCGGTAATTCGGGCTCTCGCGGGTGATCTGAACATCGTGAACATGGCTTTCCTTGAGGCCCGCCCCGGTGATCTTTACGAACTGGCAATTGCGGCGCATCTCATCGACAGTGGCGTTGCCGGTATAGCCCATCGCTGCGCGAAGGCCGCCGACCAGTTGGTGGATGACAGCACTGGCCGACCCCTTGTAGGGCACCTGGCCTTCGATCCCTTCGGGCACCAGCTTGTCACTGGCCGCGTCCTTTTGGAAATACCGATCGGCAGAGCCTCGGGCCATCGCCCCCAGGCTTCCCATTCCACGGTAACTCTTGAAGCTACGGCCTTGATACAAAATGACTTCGCCGGGACTTTCGTCAGTACCGGCGATCATGCTGCCGACCATCGCGCAGGAGGCACCGGCGGCAATCGCCTTGGCAAAGTCGCCCGAGAATTTGATCCCGCCATCGGCAATAACCGGGGTATCGCCCGCAGCGGCGGCGGAATCGATGATCGCGGTCATCTGAGGCACGCCTACACCGGCAACCATACGGGTGGTGCAGATCGACCCCGGCCCGATCCCGACCTTGACCCCGTCGGCGCCCGCATCGATCAGGGCCCGTGTCGCCTCGCCGGTGGCAACGTTACCCGCGATCACCTGCACCGAATTGGACAGCGCCTTGAGGCGGCTGACCGCCTTGGCCACACCTTCGGAATGGCCATGCGCCGTGTCGATGACGACGATGTCGACACCCGCTGCCACGAGGGCCTCGGACCGTTCAAAGCCTGCATCACCAACGGATGACGCCGCAGCGACCCGCAGCCGCCCCAGATCGTCCTTGCAGGCGGCAGGGTTCAGAACGGCCTGTTCGCTGTCCTTGAGGGTCAGTAGGCCCGTCAGCTTGCCCTTGTTGTCGGTCACGAGCAGCTTTTCGATACGCCGCGCTTTCATCAGGCTGCGCGCCTCTTCCAGATCGGCAGGCTCTTGCAGAATGGCAAGGTTGTCCGAGGTCATCATGACCCGGACCGGCGTCTTGTCATCCTCGGCAAAGCGCATGTCGCGGTTCGTCACGATGCCCAAAACACGACCACCCTCACCCACGACGGGGAAACCGGTGACGCGATAGCGGTCCATCAACTCCTTGGCGTCGGCCAGGGTCTGGTCCGGCGTCAGGGTGATCGGGGCATAGACGATGCCGGACACAAAACGCTTTACCCGGCGGATTTCCCGCGCCTGTTCTTCGATCCCGAGGTTGCGGTGCACCACACCGATGCCACCAGCCTGCGCCATGGCGATCGCCATGCGGCCTTCGGTGACCGTATCCATGGCCGAGGACAAAAGCGGGATGTTCATCCCGATTGCCCGGGTGACCTTGGTGCGCGTATCTGCGGTGGACGGAAGGACAGAGGATGCAGCCGGAACAAGCAGCACATCGTCAAATGTCAGGGCCTCACGAATCTCCACGGGCATTCTCCCTGCTGTGGCGGCGTTTGGCACGTCCCTATTGCATGGACTGGCCCGAGGGGAAAGGGCGAATGACGCAAGGGATGGCGGAAAGGCCTCTGGCGCGACGCAAGACCCTGTAATCTCCGGTCACGAGGGTGCGACATGACGCTGCTCTGCCCACTTATGCCGCGAACGCCCTTTCGCCCAGCCCCGGTTCGAGTAATCTCCGCCACAACATTCAGACAAGGCGTTCCCATGACCGATCCACTCGTCATCTTTACCCCTTCGGGCAAGCGCGGCCATTTTCCCGTTGGCACCCCGGTTCTTACCGCCGCCCGGCAGCTTGGCGTTGATCTGGACAGCGTGTGTGGCGGTCGTGGGATCTGCTCCAAATGCCAGGTCAGCCCCTCCTACGGGGAGTTCTCAAAACATGGGGTAACGGTACAGGACACCGCCCTGTCCGAATGGAACAGCGTTGAGGAGCGGTACGATAGGGTGCGCGGTCTGGCCAAGGGGCGCAGGTTGGGCTGTCAGGCCACGGTCCAGAGCGATATCGTCATCGACGTTCCGGCCGAAAGCCAGGTCCATCGCCAGGTGGTGCGCAAGGCCGCCAGCGACCAGCCCATCACCATGGACCCCGCGACCAAGCTCTACTATGTCGTCGTGGCCGAACCGGACATGCACGAGCCGACGGGCGACTTCGAACGCCTTGCAGAAGCCCTCAAGGCACAGTGGGAGATCGAGAAGATCACCGCCCCACTGTCAATCCTGCGCCGCCTGCAACCCGCCCTGCGCAAGGGGCAATGGAGCGTCACGGTTGCCCTTCACAAAGGGCACCGGGACGACAGGTACCGCGTCCTCGACATCTGGCCCGGCTTTCACGAAGGGCGCATCTACGGGCTGGCCATCGACCTTGGCTCGACCACCGTGGCGGCCCACCTGACCGACCTTCGCAATGGCACCGTCACCGCAAGCGCCGGTATCATGAACCCACAGATCCGCTTTGGCGAAGACCTGATGAGCCGGGTGTCCTATGCCATGATGAACCCCGGCGGCGATGTCGAAATGACCACTGCCGTGCGCGAGGCCATCGACAAGCTCACGCTTGAGCTTGCTCAGGAAGGCGGGATCGAGCCTGACCAGATCGTCGAGGCGGTCTTTGTCTGCAACCCGGTGATGCACCACCTTCTGTTGGGGATCGACCCTGTTGAGCTTGGGCAGGCCCCCTTTGCCCTGGCGACCTCAAACTCGATCTCGCTGGATGCGACGGAACTGTCGCTCAAGGGGATGAACGCCGCCGCACGGGTTTTCATCCTGCCATGTATCGCCGGCCATGTGGGGGCCGATGCCGCTGCCGTTGCATTGGCGGAGTCCCCCAACACCTCTGACGATCTGGTCTTGATCGTGGACGTGGGCACCAATGCCGAGCTTTTGCTGGGCAACCGCAGCCGCGTCCTTGCCTGTTCGTCGCCCACCGGTCCTGCCTTTGAAGGGGCGCAGATCAGCTCGGGCCAGCGGGCCGCCCCCGGGGCCATCGAACGGGTGCGGATCGACCCTGTCACCAAAGAACCCCGCTTTTCCGTTATCGGGTCCGAGCTTTGGTCTGACGACCCCGGCTTTGCCGAGGCCATCGCCGTCACCGGCGTTACCGGCATCTGCGGGTCCGGCATCATCGAGGCTGTCGCAGAACTGCGGATGGCCGGGCTGATGGACCCCAAGGGGCTGATGGGCTCTGCCGCCCAGACCGGGACCGAACGGATGATCCCCGAAGGGCGCACCCATTCCTACCTGCTGTTTGACGGCACCGCTGACGGCGGCCCAAGGATTACCGTGACCCAGGGCGACATCCGGGCGATCCAGCTGGCCAAATCGGCGCTCTATGCCGGGGCGCGGCTCTTGATGGACGAAATGGGGGTCGAAACGGTGGACCGGGTGGTTCTGGCCGGGGCGTTCGGGGCCCATATCTCGACCAAGCACGCGATGGTGCTGGGGATGATCCCGGACGCGCCTTTGGAAAAGGTCACCTCGGCAGGGAACGCCGCTGGCACCGGCGCACGGATCGCACTGTGTTCCGTTGCCGCGCGGGCGCAGATCGAAAAGACCGTCCGCGAAATTACCAAGGTCGAAACCGCGATCGAGCCCAAGTTTCAGGAGCATTTCGTGAACGCCAATGCGGTGCCCCATGCCACAGATCCCTTCCCGAATCTGCTCGCCGTGGTCGACCTGCCCGACGTCAGCTTCAACACCCAATCGGGCGGCGGCGAAGACGGCCGCAGACGGCGGCGGGCAGCGCGTTAGGCCAAGTAATCCAAGGCTTGGGTCGGATCGTTAATGTGTCACTTGATGGCACGGGCCGATCCGGCCCTGCCCCATCATGGTACGACCGAACACGAAAGGCGCTTGACGGAGCGCCCCGGCCTCATTACCTCGGCCTGACGGCGCGGGTATGGTGAAAAGGTATCACGAAAGCTTCCCAAGCTTCAGTTACGGGTTCGATTCCCGTTACCCGCTCCAAACTTCCAAATGACAGATGATGATCGACCGCCGCCCATTGGCTTGGCGGCGATTGGCGCAAGGTGTCGCAGGTAATTCGGGGGTGTTCACCAGTCCGGACCTTATCTGCTATTGATCTGTCATCATTGGTTCTTAGATCGTGCCTAGAGGGCAGACAGGTAGGCTTCCGATGGATACCAGAGAGTTCACTTCCGCCTATTGCAAGCGCGACGACCGGATCGCGGCACTTAGCTACTTTGGGACGTTTGTGGTCTACTTCGGGACTCTGCCCCTCGCTATCCTCGCCGCCGATGTGCCTTGGCTGGTCATCCCCCTGATCATTCTGAACGGAACTGCCGGCGTGCGCCTGTATGTGCTGCAGCACGATTGCGGCCACCTGTCACTTTGGAGCCGGAGGGAGTGGAACGTCTGGGCCGGCTATGGCCTGTCCACCTTCACCCTCACCCCGTTTCGGGCCATGCAGTACAACCATAACGACCACCACGCCCATGTCGGCGATCTTGATGCCCGCCGGTCGGGTGAGATCCACACCATGACCCTGCGCGAATGGAATGCCGCCGACTGGCAAACCCGGTTGAAGTATCGACTTTACCGCAATCCGTTCATCATGATCCCGCTGGGGGGCATCTACACCTATGTCCTGCGCTATCGCTGGCCCAAGAACACGCTCAAGGTCGGCATTCTTGGGGTAATGGTGCAAAACGCGCTTCTGGCCCTTTGGATCTACGTGATTTGGTGGTTTGCCGGGACAACGGGCCTTTGGATCTATGCCGGGACCGTCCTATGGGCCGCCCTGCTGGGGGTATTCATGGTCTACCTGCAGCACAATTTTGAAGACACCTATTGGGACCGCAAGCCCGAGCATCGGTTGAAGAAGGCCGTGATCAAGGGATCATCCGCCCTTGATCTGGGATGGTGGTTCGATCTGGCGACGGCCAATATCGCCTATCACGACCTGCACCACGACAACCCGCGCATCCCGTCCTACCGGCTGCGCCAGTGCCACCGCGATGCCCGCGAGGTGTTTGACCTGCCGGTGATCCATTGGCCCGAGGCGCTACGCAGCTTTACGCTCAAGCTGTGGGACGAGGATCAGGGCCGGCTGGTGCCTTTTCCCAAGACCCCCAAGTCTTCGGCGGTGAAGGCCTAGCCGCGGCGAGGGCTAGGCGCCGTTCTTGCGCAGATACCCCACCAGTGCGGCGGTTGATCCGTCCTTGCCCGTGGCATCGGCCTTGCCCTCGATCACCGGTTGCAGGGCCGTGGCAAGTTCCTTGCCAAGCTCTACCCCCCATTGGTCGTAAGAGTTGATGCCAAGAACCGCCCCCTCCACAAAAACCCGGTGTTCATAAAGGGCTATGATCTGGCCAAGGGTAAAAGGATCAAGCGTCGGATAGGCGATGGTCACCGACGGGCGGTTGCCCGGAAAGACGCGGTGACGCGCCTGCCGGTCTAGCTCTGGCCCTGTCAGCCCCTTGGAGGCCATGATGGCGGTCGCTTCCTCAAGGCTGCGGCCGCGCATCAAGGCTTCGGACTGGGCGAGGCAATTGGCGATCAGCAACTGGTGCTGATGGTGCAACTCAGGCTCGTGGCCTCGTGCCGCAATCAGGAATTCGCACGGCACGATCCGGGTGCCCTGATGGATCAGCTGGTAAAAGGCGTGCTGGCCGTTGGTCCCCGGCTCTCCCCAGACAACGGGGCCGCTGTCGACGGGCAGATCGACACCGTCCATGCTGACCCGCTTGCCGTTCGATTCCATCTCAAGCTGTTGCAGATAGGCGGGCAAGCGGCCCAGTCGGTTGTCATAGGGCAGCACGGCGCGGGTGGCATAGCCGCAGACCTGATTGTGCCAGATGCCGACAAGGGCCAGCAGGGCCGGAAGGTTCTCGTGCCACTCTGCCGCGCGGAAATGGGTGTCCATCGCCTGCCCCCCGCGCAAGAAGGCGCGAAAGGCGTCAGGGCCGATGGCGATCATCAGGCTGAGACCGATGGGCCCCCACATGGAATAGCGTCCGCCAACCCAATCCTCGAACCCGAACACACGATCCGACGGGATGCCAAAGGCCCCCGTCTTGTCCGCAGCGGTCGACAAGGCGGCGAACTGGGCCGCGGGATCGCTGACCGCCTCACCCATCCAGGCTTTGGCGGTGCGGGCGTTGGTCATCGTCTCGATCGTGGTAAAGGTTTTGGAGGCGACGATGACAAGCGTGGTCGCCGGATCGCAGCGGCGCAGAACCTCTGCAATATCGGCCGGATCGACGTTCGAAACAAAATGGCAGCGCGGCCCGTCGTGATAGGGCGACAGGGCCCGGACGGCCATTGCGGGGCCGAGGTCGGAGCCGCCAATGCCGATGTTGATGACATCCGTGATCGACCCGCCCTGCCCCTTGAAGGCGCCTGACCGGACCTGTTCGGCAAAGCCCGCCATCCGGTCAAGGGTGGCCCGCACCGCCGGAATAACATCTTTGCCGTCCACGATGACGGGATCGCCATCAAGATTACGCAGGGCGGTATGAAGCACGGCCCGGCCTTCGGTCTCGTTGATCGGCTGGCCTTTGAACATGGCGTCACGCTTGGCGGCGACGCCGGTCTGGTCGAGCAGGTCGATCAACAGCCCAAGGGCCGTCGCGTCGATGTTGGTCTTGGCGTAGTCGAGGATCAGGTCGCCCGTCTGGGCGGTAAAGGCAGCCGCACGGGCGGCATCGCACATCTCTTCGAACCGGCGATCCGCAACTTTGACCTGATGGGCCTTTAGGGTCTCAAACATGGCTCAGCTCTCCGCCCAATGAACAACAGCCTGACGAAGGACGACCGAAATCGGCGCCTCCTCTGGCGACAAATGACGGGCCCGTTCAAGTGCGGCGCGCTTTTCGGGGCCGGTGATGACGACATGGGTGCTCATCGCGTCCTGAAGCACCCGGGCCGACAGGGTAATCCGCGGCTCTGGCGCACCGGGGGCGCGCATCGGAACGAGGCTGGCCTTGCCATGAAGCGCGTCGTGAAGCCGGTCGGCACCCGGAAAAATCGAGGCCGTGTGCATGTCCGCCCCCATACCCAGCAGCAGAACCGACAAGGGCAAAGCCGGGGCCAGAGCAGCCTCAACCTCTGCCAAGCCTTCTTCGGGAGTGGGCGTATCGGCGTATAGGGGCACATATACCGCCGTCGCCGCCCGGTCGGTCAGCAAGCGCTGGCGCAACAGGCGGGTGTTCGAGCGTTCGGACGATTCGGGCACCCAGCGTTCATCCGTCAGAAGGACATGAACCCGGTGCCAGTCCAGATCTGCAGCACACAGGTTGTCAAAGATCGGGCCCGGTGTCGTGCCGCCGGGGACAGCAAAGCTCGCGTGATCGTGCCGGGACAGGCAGCTGCGCAGCTCTCCGGCCAGGACATTGGCCAGATCGATCATCATCATCTCGGAATCGGCGTACTCAATGAGGTCCATCGCTGGCTTCTCCTTTGGGCGGGGTGGGTCCGGACCCACCTTACTGCAGGTTGGACCCGGATTAACCCGAATTAACCCTTGATCTCGCGCCAGCGGCGTCCGTCACGATGCATCAGCATCAGCGCATCCTCGGGGCCGGACGATCCCGGCTCATAAAGCTTGGGCACGTCGCTGCGGGCCTCCCAGCCTTCGATCAGGGGATCGGTCCAGGACCAGGCCGCCTCAACCTCATCGCCGCGCATGAACAGGGTCTGGTTGCCCCGGATCACATCCATGATCAGACGCTCATAGGCGTCCGGCACATCCTCGCCGTCCTCGCCCAAAGCATCCGCAAAGGTCAGATCCAGCGGCACATCGACAAGGCGCATCCCCCCCGGCCCCGGTTCCTTGATCGTTACCTGCAGGTCGATCCCCTCATTGGGCTGAAGCCGGATCGACAGGATATTTCGATGCCGGGCCACGTCCCCTTCAAAGATCGTATGGCCAAGGTCCTGAAACACTACGGCAATCTCGCTGGACCGGGCCTTCATCTTCTTGCCGGTACGCAGATAGAACGGCACGCCGGCCCACCGCCAATTGGCAATCTCGCACTTCATGGCGATAAAGCTTTCGGTGAACGAACGCGGGTTTTCTGCGTCCGCCCGGTAGCTGGGGTCGTCGCCTTCGGCGTCATATTGACCGCGCACGATGTGATGGGCGGCAATTGGCTGTAGGGCCCGGATGACTTTAAGCTTTTCATCGCGCACCGCGTCAGCCTCGAACCGGCTGGGCGGTTCCATGGCGATCAGGCACAACAACTGCATCAGGTGGTTCTGCACCATATCGCGCATGGCGCCCGATTTGTCGTAGTAGCTGCCCCTGCCCCCAACACCGACGGTTTCAGCCACGGTGATCTGGATGTGATCGACGTAATGGTTGTTCCAAAGCGGCTCGAACAGGACGTTGCCGAAACGGACGGCCATCAGGTTTTGCACCGTTTCTTTGCCAAGGTAGTGGTCGATCCGGTAAATCTGACCTTCCTTGAAATAGGCGGCCAGCGTTTCGTTCAGCGCGCGCGCCGAGGCAAGATCGCGGCCAAAGGGCTTTTCCACCACGATCCGGCTGTGCGCATCGGCGATGCCGTGCAGGTGCAGCCGTTCCGCAAGCGCGCCGAACAAGGACGGGGCAACAGAAAAGTAGAACGCCCGGACAACGTCCGCCCTCATCAGGTCTGAAAGTGCCTTCCAGCCGCCATCACCCGTCGCGTCGATGGGTACGTAATGCAGCCGCTCGATAAACGCATCGAGGCCCGTGGTGTCAGTTTTCTCGGCCCCGCCAAACTCGGCAATCGCCTCGCGGATCATCTGGCGGTAGCCACCATCGTCCATGTCGGAACGGGCTGCACCTATGATGCGCGACTCGGCCGTCATCTGCCCAGAGAGAAAGCGGCGGAAAAGGCCCGGCAGGATCTTGCGGCGGGCAAGGTCGCCCGTGCCGCCAAAGATGACGAGGTCGAAAGTGTCGACGGGTATGACGCGGGATACCATGGCTGCTCCAGGGGTGTTAGCGCTATCGGCGATCTGCGTCGCTCATAAACCGGGCTGTTGGCGCTGTCCAGTCTGGCACAACAACAGACGCTTGTTCAGCGCAAAGTGCCCTAAATTTGGTCAATCGAACCTGTCGAAGGCAAGGTTTGCTGCGAACACCCTTAGGCTTCCAGCTCTGCATCCCAATAAAGGTAGTCCATCCAGCTGTCATGCAGATGGCCCGGCCGGAACTTGCGGCCCATGTTCCGCAGCTCTTCCGCACTGGGCTGGCGGGTGGGTTTACGCAGGGTCATGCCCGACTGGCGCAAACTGCGCGAGCCCTTGCGAAGGTTGCACGATGAACAGGCCGCAACGACATTTTCCCAGCTTGTCACACCGCCCCGCGCACGCGGCACCACATGGTCAAAGGTCAGATCGCCCTTGGCCCCGCAGTACTGACAGCAAAACTCGTCCCTCAGAAAAAGATTAAAGCGCGTGAAGGCCACGCGCTTTTGAGGTTTCACGAAATCCTTGAGGACCACAACAGAGGGGATCCTGATGACAGTGGTCGGACTTCTGACCACCTCGTCATACTCGGCCACGATGTCGACCCGGTCGAGCCAGACCGCCTTGACCGCCTCTTGCCAGGGCCAGAGGGACAGGGGGTAATAGGACAAAGGCCGATAGTCAGCGTTCAGAACGAGCGCAGGGTTTTGCCTGAGACCAGCTGGGTCTCGTACAAAGGCTGTTCTGAATTCACCGTCCATAATCAAAGTCCCCTTGCGGGTTGTTTGCCATCCGGGACGGGTCGCGAGCGTCCCAAGTCTATGTGGACTATATCTGGCGTTTTCAGACTGGCAAGACCCACATCATCTCGTATGCGACGGGATTTGATCTAAGCTGAAAACATCACCGTGATGTGACGGAATGTGCCCTCGTTCTGGACGGATTGACGCCAGATCCCTTAGCTAAGGCCTAGACGGTCCTGCATGAACGCAAGGGCCACGGACAAGCCATCAGGCGCTATCCCATGCCCGGTGCCTTTCATGACGTGGGCATAAACCTCGGTCCAACCGGCGTCCTGGAGGGCTTGTGCGGCCTTGGGCAGGCTGTCGATCGGCACAACCTCATCCGCATCCCCGTGGATCAAAAGCACGGGCGGCTTGCTCACCACCTCATCCTCGAGAAGTTCCGGTTCCAGCAACCGACCGGAAAAGGCGACAACCCCGGCGACCGGGTCTTCGCGGCGCGGGGCCACATGCAACGCCATCATGGTGCCTTGGGAAAAGCCCAAGAGCATCACCTGCTCGGGCAGCAGATCCTCGTCCACCATCACACCATCAAGGAACGCGTCCAGATCCGCAGCTGCAAGTGCCAATCCCTGCGAGGCCTCTTCTTCCGAGGATTCGTCGATCCAGGGAATAGGAAACCACTGGAACCCCATCGGCGCCCCGGCACAGTCCTCCGGCGCATCGGGGGCCAGGAAGAGAGTGTCGGGCATATGTTCGGCGAGCGGATCGGCAAGGCCCATCAGATCAGCGCCATTGGCCCCGTAGCCATGGAGAAAGATCACGGCGGACCGGGTCTCACCGCTAAGCGGCTCTTTGCGTTGGGCTTGCAGGGCGCGGGTCATGGGCTGTCTCCGTGGTGCGGTCTGTCTTGGGCTTTACCCGAGCCTCCTTGCGCCCGCAACGGCGCCCTGCGGGCAAGATAGCCGCGTGTAAAGGCAGCATAGCCATCGGCAGTCACCTGAAGATGCGCCTGCATCCGGTCATGCAGGGCCGGAAGCTGATGAAACGGCACGGCGGGCCAGACGTGGTGTTCGGTGTGATAGGGCATGTTCCACGCCAAAAACCGGACAATCGCCGTGGTATAGGTGGTGCGGGTATTGGCCAGCATATTGGCCACGGTCGGGCAATCCCCATGTTCGGCCAAAAGATACAACCGCAAGGCCGGTTGCCCCAATACGACCGGCACCAGCCAGACCCACAAAAGGACCGGGGCAAATGGCAAAGAAATCAGCACAAGGGCGTATAGGGACACCAGCACCCGCGCCTCCCGCACCGCACGGGGCCTTGCCTGATCGGGCAACCACGTCGGATCCTCGCGGTTCCATACCAGCCGCAGGGTGGTCCGGGCCATGGCCCACCAATAAGGCAGGCCCGACACCTTCCACAGCCATTCCGACCGCGTCGTGATGGCACCGCCCTCCAGTTCCGGGTCCTGTCCAGGCAGATTGGTCCAACGGTGATGGGCAAGGTGAAAGTAGCGAAACCAGACAAAGGGCAACAGGATCAACACCCCGCAAAGATGCCCCACAGCATCATTCAGGCGGGTATTGGCAAAGGGCGTTTGGTGGGTGCACTCATGCTGCAACGTGAACAGGAACACGATCAAAACCCCCTGCACCGGCAGCAAAAGCGGCCAGAAGGGCACCTGCCCCGCGATCATCGCCCCGACAAGGACGATAAGGCCCAGATGCCCGGCAAGGTGCCAAAGGCCCGCCCGATCCGACCGCCGGGTCAAAAGCGCCCTGTCGGCACGCGGAACCGCGGCCAGAAAGCTCCTGTGATCCATCCCCGTCACCTGACCCCCTCCCGCACCTTGACCACATGGTAGTAGGACCACAGGATCCGGGCCGCAACAGACCGCCACGGCGCCCACTCCTCGGCCATAGCGCGGAAGGCGGCAGGCTTGGGCCGGTCGGGAAGGTCGAACAACACGCGGGCCGCCTCCTGCAAGGCCAGATCGCCGGGGGCAAAGACGTCGGCCCGGCCCAGACTGAACATGGCATAGATCTCGGCCGTCCAGACCCCGATGCCGGTCACCCCCGTCAGGGTCGCAATAACCTGATCCGTCGGGGCCACGCGCAACGCGGCATAGTCAATGTCCGCCTCGGCCAGCGCCCGCAGATAGCGCATCTTGGGGCGGGACAGGCCGCAGGCACGCAACGCATCCTCGGTCGCGGCCCGCACGGCCTCGGGCCGGGTCAGGCCCGCCTCGACCACCCGGGCATAGATGGCATTGGCCGAGGCGACGCTGACCTGTTGGCTGACGATGGCGGACACAAGCTCTGCAAACCCGTCAGGCTTGCGGCGCAGGGGCAAGGGGCCGGTCTCGGTCAGAGCCATGGCAAAGCGCGGCTCTCGCTCTGCCAGCCAGGCTGCACCCTCGGCCACGCAGGCGTCACCGACGATGATGCGGCCCGTCATGCAGAGACACCTTGTGACACGACCCAATCCAGTGCCGCCTCAACCGTTTCGACCCTGTCGCAGGCCGGCGGCTCGGGACGGCGCAGCATCAGCACAGGCAGCCCAAGCGCGCGCGCGGCGTCCAGCTTGGTCCGGCTTTCCGCCCCGCCCGCGTTCTTGACCACCAGCCAATCAACGCCAAGGCGGCGGAACAACGCCTCCTCCTCGGCCACCGGAAACGGCGGACGCCCAATGACGAAACTGCCCCGGTCAAAGGGAAACGGGGTATCCGGCGGATCGATCTGGCGGCAATAAACCTGCATGTCTGCCAGCCCCGCGAACCGGTCAAGGGTCTGCCGTCCCGTCGCCAGAAACACGGTCTGGCCCGGTCGGATATGGCGCAAGGCCTCCGCCTCTTCCCCGATCTCGGTCCAGTGGTCGCCCGGACCGGGCATCCAAGGAGGCCGCTCAAGCCGCAAGCAGGGAATGGCAAGGTCACGGCAAACCGCCACCGTGCGCGGGGTGATCGCAGCGGCAAAAGGATGGGTTGCATCAACAACGGCGCGTATCCCCGCCTCTTTCAGGTAGGCGGCAAAGGGCCCGGCCCCGCCAAATCCACCCACCCGCGTCGGAACCACAAGCGGCCCCGGCTGGCGCACCGCCCCGGCGAGCGAGGCGATGGCAGCGATCCCCCGCTCGGCCAGCGCTGCGGTAAGCCGTCTTGCCTCCGAGGTGCCCGCCAGAACCAGAACCGTCATGAACCGGCCCGGGCAATGATCGCGCCAGCCCGGTCGATCACGATCACATCGACCGCAACCGGGGCCACCCCAATCAGGGTCCGGGCCTGGTCCAAGGCCCCTTCGGCCACCGCTTGGGCCAACGGGGGACCCGCCATGGAATAGGCCTCAAGCACTGTATTGGCCTGCGCCACAGCAGGAATACCGGCAATGGCGGCAAGGGCGGCAAAGTCAACCTGGCTCCGCCCCGAATGCAGATCGACCGCCCCCTGCGCCAACTTGGCCAGTTTGCCAATGCCCCCCCCGATGGTCAGGCGGGGGACAGGATGACGGCGCAGGTATTTGACCAGCCCGCCGTAAAAGTCGCCCATGTCCAGCATGGCGTGATCGGGCAGCCCGTAAAGGGCCTGCACCGTCGCCTCGCTGGTGGCCCCGGTACATCCGGCCACATGGGTCAGGCCGCCCGCCCGGGCCACATCGATGCCGCGATGGATCGAGGCGATCCAGGCGGCGCAGGAAAACGGCCGGACAACGCCGGTCGTCCCCAGGATCGACAGACCGCCGACGATGCCAAGGCGCGGGTTCCAGGTGCGCTCTGCAATCTCAGCGCCGCCCGGCACGGAAATCGTGATCTCGACATTGGGGGCCTTTTCGTAACGGACCGCCATCTCGGCCACCACCTCGTCCATCATGGCGCGGGGCACGGGGTTGATGGCCGGCTCGCCCACCGCGATGGGCAGGCCGGGCTTGGTGACCGTGCCCACCCCCGGCCCGGCCCGAAACACCAAGCCACCGGCGGATGGCGCGACGCGGGCCACGATCAACGCGCCATGGGTGACATCAGGATCGTCGCCCGCATCCTTCACGATGCCCGCCTCGGCCCATCCCGGCCCGGCGTCGGAATGGGCCAGGGCAAAGACCGGCGTCTCGCCTTTGGGCAATTGGATGCCCACATCCTCTGGAAACGCCCCACCCCACAACCGGATCAACGCCGCCTTCACGGCCGCGGTCGCGCAGGCGCCCGTGGTCCAGCCACGACGCAGCTCTCGCTTCGGCGGCTCAATATCCGGCGCTCTAACTGGCTCTGGGTTCGGATCTGTCATTGGTGGGACTATAGGTGTGGGCAAGGATGCCGCCAATGCGCATTTCTGCGTCGTTTGTCCTCTTTCGCCTGACCGACAGTGGCGGCATAAAGAGGCATGACCATGACCCTCCCTTCCCATGACTGGCCCGGGCTTGCCCCCGGATGGGTCTGGCTCTGCGGCGCAGGGCCCGGCGATCCGGGACTTTTGACGCTGCACGCGCTCAACGCGCTGCGGCAGGCCGATGTCGTGGTCTACGACGCGCTGGTGCAAGAGGCGATTCTCGAATGGGCCCCGCAGGCCGAGCATATCTATGCCGGCAAACGGGGCGGGAAACCCTCGCCCCTGCAACGCGACATCTCGCTTCGGCTGGTGGCGCTGGCACGTGAGGGCAAGCGGGTCCTGCGGCTCAAGGGCGGCGATCCCTTCGTCTTCGGGCGCGGCGGGGAAGAGGCGCAGACGCTCGTGCAAAACGGCATCCCGATCCGGATCATCCCCGGCATTTCAGCGGGCATCGGCGGCCTGGCCTATGCCGGCATCCCGGTCACCCATAGGGACGTGAACCAGTCGGTCACCTTCGTCACCGGGCACGACCAGTCTGGACAAACCCCCTCCTCGCTGGACTGGGCCGCCATCGCAAAAGGCAGCCAGGTCATCGTGATCTACATGGGGATGAAACATGTGGCCCAGATCAGCGCCGCCCTGATCGCAGCCGGTCGCCCCCTGTCCGAGCCTGTGGCCGTGGTCACCACCGCCACGACCCAAGATCAACAAGTGCTCGAGACGACGCTTGGCACGATCGTGGACGACATCGCAACCTCGGGGCTTGCCCCGCCCGCGATCATCTGCGTCGGGCAGGCGGTCCTGATGCGGCAGGTGCTGGACTGGCAAGGCCAGGCCGCAGGCGCAGCCCCGCGCAACCTCGATCCGCTCAACCGGCACCGGGACGCCGCAGACAGCGCCTGATCCGATGCGCGCCCCCCGCTTTTTCTTGCAAAAAATATTCCCGCCGGAGGCTCCTGCCCCCTCAGCAAGCAGGCGATCGTCATGCCGGGGCTGATCCTCTCCGCCCCCGCCTCGGGTTCGGGCAAGACGGTTGTCACCCTTGGCATCCTGCGGGCCTTGCGCCGCCTTGGCGTGCCCGTCCGCTCGGCCAAGTCGGGGCCGGACTACATCGACCCCCGCTTTCACGCCGCCGCCACCGGCGCGCCCTGCCCCAACCTTGATGCCTGGGCGATGACACCGGACCGCATCGCGGGCCTCGCGGCAACTGGTCCCGATGACCTCCTGATCGTCGAAGGCGCAATGGGCCTTTTCGACGGCGCACCACCGGACAGCCGAGGGGCGACCGCTGATCTCGCCCGTCAGCTTGGCTTCCCCGTCGTGCTGATCGTCGATGCAGGCCGCATGGCAGGGTCCGTGGCCCCACTGGTGGCAGGCTTTACCCGGTTCGATCCCGAGGTGCGAATTGCCGGCGTTATTCTCAACCGGGTCGGCAGCCCCCGGCATGCCGGGATGCTCGAACGGGCCCTCGCCCCCCTTGGTCTGCCTGTTCTCGGGGTGATTCCCCGCAGCGGCGATCTGACGATTCCCTCCCGTCATCTGGGCCTTGTTCAGGCGCAAGAGCAGGCGGATCTGGAGGCTTTTCTTGACCGGGCCGCCGCCCTGATCACCCAACACCTCGACCTTGCCGCCCTGCGCCGGATTGCCTCCTCCCGGCCCCGGACAGCCTCCAACCAAATGACAAGAATACCCCCGCCAGGCCAGACCATCGCCGTGGCCCGCGACGCCGCCTTTTCCTTCACCTACCCCCATATGCTCGCCGACTGGCAGGCAGCGGGGGCCTCGGTGACAGAGTTCTCCCCCCTCGCCAATAACCCCGTCCCACGGGCGGATGTCGTGTTCCTTCCCGGCGGCTACCCAGAGCTTCACGCCGGTCGGATCGCGACTGCTGACCGATTCATCCAGAGCCTGAAAAAAGCATCACAAATATCCGATATATATGGCGAATGCGGGGGCTATATGGTTCTGGGGCAAAGCATCATGGACGCCGACGGCGTCACCCATCCGATGGCCGGATTGCTCCCGCTTGAGACGTCCTTTGCACAGCGCAGGCTGCACCTTGGCTACCGCACTTTGACGACCGGCAGCGCACCCTTCGCCGGTCAATGGACAGGCCGCTGGACGGGCCACGAATTCCACTACGCCACCACCCTGCGCGCCGAAGGTCCCCCCCTGTTCGAAGCGCAGGATGCCGAAGGCGCCGCCCTGCCCCCGATGGGTCTGCGCCAAGGCCGGGTCGCAGGCTCATTCGCCCATTTGATCGACCGCGCGCCCAGCGACGAATGACCTTGGCCACGGGTGTTTTTCCAGGATTGCAGCCCTCCGCGCAAAGGAGTAGCTCAGGCAAATGACAGACATTCACGACTTTGCAGATGATCGCCGCGCCAAGCGCAACGTCGCCGTGCTTGTGGCCGCCCAGGCGATCCTTGGGTCGCAATTGCCCATGCAATTCGTGGTCGGGGGGCTGGCCGGCGGCATGATCGCCTGGACGCCGTGCCTGGCGACCCTGCCCATCTCGATGATCGTCTTCGGCTCCATGACCACGGCCCCCTGGCTGTCCCCCTTGATGCAGCGGCGCGGACGGCGGTTCGGCTTTGTGCTCGGTACCGCAGCTGGCGGCTTGGGCGCGGCGGTGTCGGCCTATGGCCTTTACACCGGGTCGTTCCTGATCCTGCTGCTTGGGTCCTACCTTGCGGGCATCTACATGTCCGCCCAGGGCTTTTACCGCTTTGCCGCCACCGACACAGCGTCTGATGATTACCGGCCCAAGGCGATTTCCTATGTCATGGCAGGCGGCCTGATCTCGGCCATCATTGGGCCACAGCTCAACAAGCTGGTGCTGGACGCCTTTGTGGTGCCTTTCTTGGGCACCTATCTGGCCATTGTCATGCTCAACCTCGTCGGGGTGTTCCTGTTCCTTGCCCTCGACCTGCCCAAGGGCACCCGGGGCGCCACCCCCGACCTCAACGCCCCAACCTCCCGCACCCGGCGAGAGCTCTTGGCAGACCCCAAGATCGTCGTCGCCGTGATCTGCGCCATGGTCAGCTACGCCTTGATGAACCTTGTGATGACATCGACACCGTTGGCGGTGGTGGGCTGTGGCTTTACCAATGACAACGCCAATGACATCGTCTCGGCCCATGTCCTTGCGATGTTCGTGCCGTCGTTCTTTACCGGCCACCTGATCGCCCGCTTCGGCACCACCAAGATCATCGCAACCGGCCTTGCCATCCTCGGCCTCGCCGGTGTTGTCGCCCTGTCCGGGGTGACGCTGACCAACTTCTTCTTGGCGCTGATCCTGTTGGGTGTCGGCTGGAACTTTGGCTTCATCGGGGCCACCACCCTGCTGGCAGGGTCGCACGCTCCGCATGAGCGGGGGGTGGTTCAAGGCATGAACGACATGATCGTCTTTGGCTGCGTTACCCTGGCAAGCCTTGCCTCGGGCGGTTTGATGAACTGTTCGGGCGGCAGCCCGGTCGAAGGGTGGAGCATGGTCAACCTGGCCATGGTGCCCTTTATCGTACTGGCCGGCGGCGCCCTGATCTGGCTGTCGTTCAAGCCCCAGACAGCCGAAGTCTAGCGCGGCGGCCCAAAGGCTCCGCCTACCAGCTCCCCGCCGCCGCCCGCGCCATCAGGCTCGCCCTGCGCTGAAACTCCGACGTCCCGAGGGAGCCTGAGGCCACCCGACCCGGCTCGGTCAAGGCCTGCCGCAGGATCGGCCCGGCCCGCCAGGCGGTGCGGATCACCGGCACGGCCGACCCGAACCGCGCCCCCTTTGCCTTGGCCAATGCATCAAGGCCCGCACGAGCCAGCGCCAGAACCCCCTCGGCCCGTCCATCGACGAGGGGCAGCCTGCCCTTCGCCTCAAGCTCTGGCACAGCGACAAGCCAATTGGCGATACCATGGGCGCGGGCCACGGCGCGGGCCGCAGGTTCCAGCGCAGGTGCGGCACCCGCCACAAGGCAGCCAAGCCACATCAGATCGCCCGCTGTCTTGTCGATATGTTCGTCAAAGTGTCCCTGATCCTCGAACGGATCGCGGTAGATGTCCCAGCGGCGGGCAGCAATCATCCGGTCCAGAACGGCCAGCGGCAGGTCATGATCACGGATCACCTCGGCAAGGGGGGCGGCCACCTCATGGGCGCGGGGCGGTTTGCCTGCCGCGATCTCGGCCACCGCGTCGCGCCACCATTGCAGGCGCATCTCGGCAATCGGCGGCTCGTCCGTCACCCAAGGGGCGCGGGCGACCTCGACGTTCAGGGCAAAGAGGGGAAACAGGTGCAGGCGCAGCGGCACCGGCGCGGCCATCGCGGCCAGAAAACGGTCCGGGTCTGCCCGTTCCACCAAGGCTGCGCAGGCGGCCACCGTCATGAGGCGACAGAGGCCCCGTCGCGCAACAGCTTCCAGACGACGGACTCAACCAGCGCCTCGAACGAGGCGTCGACGATATTGGCCGACACGCCGACCGTTGCCCAACGGCGGCCCTGGCCATCTTCGCTGTCGATGATGACGCGGGTGACAGCCTCGGTCCCGCCATTGGTAATGCGGACCTTGAAGTCGACAAGGCGCATGTCGTCGATCAGGCTCTGATACGGGCCAAGGTCCTTCGACAGCGCTTGATTGAGGGCATTGACCGGGCCCGCGTCCTGACGCTCTGTCTCGCCTTCGTTCTTGTAATAGCTGGTGGTCTTGGTGCCATCGGCGAGGGCCACGGTGACAACGGCTTCTGATTCCACCACCAGTTCGCCCTTGGCGTTGCGACGACGCTCCGAGATGACGCGGTAGCGCTCCACATCAAAGAAATGCGGCAACAGACCCAACTCTTCGCGGGCCAGAAGCTCAAAGCTGGCCTGCGCTGTATCATAGGAATAGCCCCGCGCCTCCTGCTCCTTGATCCGGTCAAGAATGCGGGAGAGGGCCGGGTCATCGCGCGCCACATCGAGGCCCGCGTCCGCCAGGCGGGCCCGCAGGTTCGACTGACCCGCCTGGTTCGACATCGGCACGATGCGGGCATTGCCTACCAGAGACGGCTCGATATGCTCGTAGGTCGTCGGGTCCTTGGCAATGGCACTGGCGTGCAGGCCCGCCTTATGGGCAAAGGCCGAGGCACCGACATAGGGCGCCTGTTTCGACGGGACCCGGTTCAGGATATCGTCCAGCATGCGGCTGACCTTGCGCAGACCGGCCAGCGCCTCGGGGGTGACGCCGGTCTGGTAGCGGCTGGCATAGGGTTCTTTCAGCAAGAGGGTCGGGATCAGGGTGGTCAGGTTGGCATTGCCACAACGCTCGCCCAGCCCGTTCAGGGTGCCCTGGATCTGACGAACCCCGGCATCGACGGCGGCCAGCGTATTGGCCACGGCGTTTCCAGTGTCGTCATGGGTATGGATGCCAAGGTGATCGCCGGGAATGCCGGCCGCAATCACCTCTGTCACGATGCGGGACACTTCCGCCGGCAGGGTGCCGCCGTTGGTATCGCACAGGACGATCCAGCGGGCACCGGCCTGATAGGCCGCCATCAGGGCCTGCAAGGCATAGGCAGGATTTGCCTTGTAGCCGTCAAAGAAATGCTCGGCATCAAACAGGGTCTCACGACCATGCGCCACCAGATGGGCGAAAGAGGCGCGGATATTCTCGATATTCTCCTCCAGCGGAATGCCAAGGGCGGTGGTCACATGAAACTCATGCGACTTGCCGACAAGACAGACAGCGGGCGTTCCGGCATTCATCACCGCCGCCAGCACGTCGTCATTCTCCGCCGACCGGCCCGACCGCTTGGTCATGCCAAAGGCTGTCAGGACCGCGCTTATGCGCGGCGGCGCGTCAAAAAACTCGCTGTCCGTCGGGTTGGCCCCCGGCCAGCCACCCTCAACATAATCGACGCCCAGACCATCAAGCGCGGTTGCCACGCGCTGCTTCTCGGCCGTGGAAAACTGCACACCTTGGGTCTGCTGACCATCGCGAAGGGTGGTGTCAAAAAGATAAAGGCGCTCTATCACAGCCACCCTCCTGCGTCTTCGGATTGCAAATATCCTCGGGGGGCGCCGAAGGCGGGGGGCAGACAGCCCCCCTCGACGGTTTGCATCGCGCCCAGGGCCCTCATATCGCGCCCTCCAGCTTGGAAGGGTCGAACTCCGGTCCCGGCTGCCATTGCGCCTGCCCCCCCACGTCCGTCACCTGCACACCGGCAAGGGTCAGCACATCGCGGATACGGTCAGCCTCGGCCCAGTTGCGTTCGGCACGGGCTGCGGCGCGGGCGACCAGCAAGGCGTCAACGGCGTCACGAACCGCCTTGGCTACCGCAGGGCCCGCGCCCACCCCGGCCAGCCGGGGCAGATCGGCCCAATCCTGGACAAGGCCCAGCAGCTCAAGACCCGCCGCCAGCGGGGCCAGCGCCGGGGCGGTATGCCCCTTGGCCAGCACATGCAGGCGTGCGATCGCGCCGGGGGTGTTGAGGTCATTGGCCAGCACCCCAAGGAACTCTGGATCCTGCTGCCAGTCGCCGCTCTCTTTCAGCAGGGCCACCATCGACGGGCCAAAGCCGTGTGCATGCAGAGCGGCGAACCAGCCCCGCAGGGTAGCCGCCGCATCACCACGCTTCTTGTCGGTCCAGTCCATCGGCTTGCCATAGTGGGTGCCAAGGATGACCATGCGGATCACCTCGCCCGGAATGCCCTGCTCCAATAGTTCGCGAACGGTGAAGAAGTTGCCCAGCGACTTGGACATCTTCTTGCCGTCCACCTGCAGCATCTCGTTGTGCATCCAATAGGAGGCAAAGCCGCCCTCGGGGTGGGCACAGGCGCTCTGGGCGATCTCGTTCTCATGATGGGGGAACATCAGGTCGTTGCCGCCGCCATGAATGTCAAAGCTCTGACCCAAAAGGGCATGGCTCATGGCCGAGCATTCGATATGCCAGCCGGGCCGCCCCCGTCCCCAGGGGCTGTCCCAGCCGGGTTGGTCCGCGTCAGACGGCTTCCACAGCACAAAGTCCATCGGATTGCGCTTGTAGGGCGCCACCTCGACCCGGGCCCCCGCCACCATGTCGTCGATCGACCGGCCCGACAGGGCGCCATAGGCGGCATAGCTGTCGACGGCAAAAAGGACATGGCCCTCGGCCTCATAGGCGTGATCCTTGGCGATCAGATCGGCGATCATCTCTTTCATCTCGCCGATCCATTCGGTCGCCCGCGGCTCCTGCGTCGGGCGCAGGGTGCCAAGGGCCTCCATATCCTCGTGGTACCAGCCAAGGGTCTCGTCGGTGATGTCGCGGATTGCGCGGCCCGTCGCGGCGGCGCGGGCGTTGATCTTGTCATCCACGTCGGTGACGTTGCGCACAAAGGTCACATGATCGGGACCGTAAACCTCGCGCAGCAGGCGGAACAGGGTGTCAAAGACCACCGCCGACCGGGCATTGCCCAGATGCGCCCGGTCATAGACCGTAGGTCCGCAGACATACATCCGCACGTTGGCAGGATCGAGGGGGACAAAGTCCTCCTTGCGGCGGGTCTTGGTGTTGTGCAGGCGGATCGGTGTCATGGTGTCTTGGGGCCTCGGCAAGCGGGTTTCGCCCGCGGGCTTGGCTTATTTCACGTCAGATGGAAAGGTGTGAAAGAGCGGCCCGCGACGGATGTCAGCAGGGAATAATGCAGCAAATGAGGGTGCGGTTGCTCTTCATGACTTCCGCATAGCAGGCAAAACTGGCCCCGTCCAGACATTGTCAGCCCAGCATTTCAGCCAGTTTGCGCAGGGTATTGAGGTTACGACCCGTCATCTCGGTTCCGCTCACCACCGATCCAAAGCGTTCCGCCAGTTTGGAGGTGCCAAACCCGTCCGGCGTATGCAGCCATGCAATGCCATTGCGGATGACAAGCGCCTCGGTCGGGCTTCGCAGGTCTTCCAGCCGGTCCTGTCGCAGGACCGGTTCGGACCACAGGAACATCGCATGGACATGCCGGCCCTCCTCCGGCTTGAACGGACAGTCCGCAAGGGCGGCGCGCAACCGGTCAGCCGTCAGGACAAGGATCGGGACATCGACCCCCATTTCCCTCACCATTTCGGCCCGCAACAGGGCGGCGAGCCTGTCGGGCATCACCTCGGCTCCGGCCTCGAAGATCAGATTGCCACTGGCGATATAACTGCGGACCCCGGTCCAGCCCAGCCCCTCGGCCAGACGACGCAGGTCGGTCATGGGCACCTTGTTGGCACCACCGACATTTATGCCCCGCAAAAGGGCGACCCATTGCGACAACGGCCTTGCCTCCTCTGGTCCAGCCTTGGCATCATGATCCCATGAACCGAGATGAGGTCAACGCAATCTGTGCCGCCCTGCCCGGGGCCACCGCCTCGGACCCAGGCGCAGGGGATCTGGATTCCTGGAAGGTCGGGGGCAAGATGTTCGCCTGCTTCGGCTCCAAATGGACGGGCGTATCGGTCAAGACCGACAGCATAGACACAGCCCAGATGCTCATTGATGCGGGGGTCGGCCAGAAGGCTGCCTATTTCCACCGGTCGTGGATCTACCTGCCGGAGGAAACCGATATCGAAGAGGTCCGGCACCGGCTGCTCACCTCCTACCGGATCATCCGGGCGAGCCTTCCCAAGAAGGTCCAGGCAGGGCTTGCAGAGGCGTAAGGTGGGTCTCGACCCACCGCCCCATTGAGGTTACGCGTAGCTGATCACCTCGATCTCGACCCCGTTCTCTTCGTGAAAATAAAACCGTCTGCCGGGCTCGTAATCGGCATGGGAATGCGGCTCGTACCCCATGGCCTTCACCCGCGCCTCGGTCGCATCCAGGTCATCAACCACGATGCCCAGGTGGTTCAGGCCTGCCCGCTGGGTGTAGCTGTTCTGCGCAGGGGTCTGCTCCGTGTTGCCCGGCCCGGTATAGACAGCCACATAGTCGGTATCGCTCCCCACATGGACCGTCAGGCCGCCGTGGATCGCGCTCCCGCGCCAGCGGACGTGCCAGTCGAACAGCTTTACCAACATCGCGGCGGTGGCATCGGGGTCGGCCACGGTGACGTTTACATGTTCCAGTCGCGCCATCTTCACTCTCCTGTCTTTGGGCCAGACATAATGCGCTTTGGCCCTGGTGCGACTCATGTATAATTTCTCAAGTTCACTTTAGATCAAGAACAATCGTTATGGCTGCCAAAACACCCTCCCAAGGGCTCAGCATTGGGGATCTGGCCGATCGCACCGGGCTGGCTGTGTCCGCCATCCGGTTTTACGAGACCCACGGCATCGTCCGGCCCCTGCGCAATGCGGGCGGCCACCGACGCTATGCGCGGTCCGACCTGCGCCGCTTGTCCTTTGCCATGATCGCCCAGCAGCTTGGCTTTCCGTTGGCCGAGATCGGGCGTCACATGGCGGACCTGCCCGCCCATGAAGCGCCGTCCCGGCAGGACTGGACCACCATCGCCACCGGCTTTCGCAGCCAGATCGACGCCCGAATCGCAGAGCTTGAAGATCTGCGTGACAGGCTGGACGGCTGCATCGGCTGTGGCTGTCTGTCACTGGATCACTGTGCCCTTTACAATCCCGGCGACGCTGCGGCGCAATATGGTGCCGGGCCTCGGTATCTCATGGGGGATAGAGCGAGCACAGATTGACTCTGCCCTGCCCCCTATGTTCGGTGCGCCCCATGAACATTTCCACACGCATCTCCTCGATCAACGCCGGCGGTTCCGACGGTTGGGATCTTTATCGCCGTGCCCGCGCCCTGAAGGAGGCTGGTGCCCCCATTGTCGAGCTGACCATCGGTGAGCATGACATCCGCACCGCCGCCCCCATCCTTCGGTCGATGCATGAGGTCGCCCTGTCCGGGCGGACCGGATATTCTGCCATTCAGGGTATCCAGCCCCTGCGTCAGAGCGTGGCCGACCGGATCGCCCGCGCCACCGGAGTGCCCACGACCCCCGACAACATTCTGATTACCCCGGGCGGCCAGTTTGCCCTGTTCAGCGCCCATGCCGCGGCCTGTGACCCGGGCGACCGGGCGCTTTATATCGACCCTTACTACGCGACCTATCCCGGAACGATCCGTTCAGTCGGGGCGCTCCCCGCGCCGGTCATGGCCAGCGCGCAAAACAATTTCCAACCGTCTGCCGCAGATATCGAGGCTGTGGTCAAGGCCGGGCCGCCGCCCCGGTCGCTGCTGATCAACAGTCCCAATAACCCAACAGGGGTGGTCTATTCGCGCGAAACCTTCGAAGGGATCGCCCGGGTCTGCTCCGAAAATGACATTTGGCTGATCTCGGACGAGGTCTACGACACCCAGGTCTGGGACGGCGCCCACCTGTCGCCCCGCGCCCTGCCCGGCATGGCCGAGCGGACGCTTGTCGTCGGATCACTGTCCAAAAGCCACGCCATGACCGGTAGCCGGGTTGGCTGGGTCTGCGGCCCGGCCGAGGTGATCGCGGCAATGACCGACCTGGCCACCAATACCACCTATGGCCTGCCCGAATACATCCAGGCCGCCGCCGTCTTTGCCCTGGCCCAAGGCCCTGACTTCGAGGCCGAGATTGCCGCCCCCTTCCGCCGTCGCCGGGATATCGTGATCGACCTGCTGGCCCGTCAGAACGTGGTCAAGGCGGTGCCGATGCAAGGGGCAATGTACGTCATGCTCGACATCCGGGCGACCGGCCTGTCCGGCGACGCCTTTGCAGAGGCATTGTTGGACGCTACCCAGATTGCCGTCATGCCCGGCGAAAGCTTTGGCACCGCCGCGGCCGGTCACATCCGGGTCGCCATGACGGTTGAGGACGCAACCTTTGCCGAGGCACTGGCACAGGTGCTGGCATTTGCCGGCAAGTTGGCCGCCTAAGGCTCATCGAGACACGCGACGGCAATTTGCCCACCCACTGTGGCCATAGCCAAAGGGGTTGGCAAAAGGCGGGCTTGGGATAGACTGATAGCAGTCTTTTCCAAAGGGATGGTCCCATGACCCGTTTTCGCCTCTTCGTCGTTGCCCTGCTTGCCTTTGGACTGACCGCATCGCTAGGCTTTGCCCAGACCTACCCATCGCAATCCGAAACCCCCGTCACCGACGACGCAGACCTTCTGCCCGCCGTGGCAGAGGCAGAGCTTGCCAGCCGCCTCGTCGCACTGGAACAACAAAGCAACACGGACCTTGCGGTCGTGACCCTTCTGTCCATGGCGCTGTATACCGGCGGCGACGATCTCGACGTTTATGCCCGCAACCTGATGGCCAACTGGGACATGGGGGCGGCGACAAACGGGCGCCGTGTGCTGGTTCTGGTGTTCAAGGACGACCGGGAAATGCATGTAGAGATCAACGGTGATTTTTCCGAAGCGGCCATCGCGGCGGGCATCGCCACGGTTGATGACACCTTCCTTCCGACGTTTCGTCAAGACGACTATCCGGGCGGCATCGCCGCCGGGGTCGAGGCGATTGCGGCCGGCCTTCTGTTCGCCCCGGCCCCTGCGGCAATCGCTCCGGAGGCCCCTGCTGCCACTGATGCCGCGGCAGAAACGGAAACCGCTGCCTCCGAGGACAGCGAGGGCGGCGGCAATGCCCTGATCTGGATCGGCGGCATCGTGGCGGCCATCATTGCAGCGATTGTCGGCCTGAACCGGCGGTCGGCGGCCAAGCTGGCCGCAACCCCCTGCCCCTCGTGCGGCAAGACCGGGATGACCCGGTCCCGCGTGACGCTGGTCGAGGCGACCGAGACCACGGAAGGGTCGGGCGAGACGCGGCTGACCTGCCCGTCCTGCGGCCATGTGCAAGCAACCCCCTTCACCATTTCCGCCAAGCCAGCCAAGGAAACCCCACCCGACGACGACGCCCCTAAGAGTGGCGGCAAGTCCGGATCGTGGTAGGGCGACGGGCAAGCAGAAAGACCGACAAAGTGCCGAAAACGACCCTTTGTCGCAATTGAGCGCGACGAGGGTCGGCTTCATCGGGTGATCATCGGGAAATCTTCGATGGACCTCACCCGATGCCCACTTTTTATTGGCGGATCACACTGACGCTACGCACCATCGGGGCACGGCGGGGACGCGCGGCCCGGGGCGGGCCGATGTCAGACATCTGAACGCGCCCTTTGGGCGCCGCGAATGTCTTTTCCCTCCGTATCGCCTGCAACAAGGGCCGCCCCGATGTCAGATATCACCCTTCCGTCCCCCGAAACCGATCAGCCACAGCCCGGTGCAATCGAGATCACTAAAACCGCCCGGGCCCGCAGCGGCGGCCGCGCCGCGCGCCATGCCGCCCGTTCGGCAAAACTGTCGGACGCCATGCGTCCGATCCGCCCCGGCATGTCCGGCGGCACCTACAACCCGCTGACCGAGGCCGAAGTCCTGCGCATCCACCGCACCGCCCTGCGGGCGTTGGAGGAAATCGGGCTGGCCGATGCCCCCCCGTCAGGGGTCGAGATCCTGACCAAGGCAGGCGCCATTCAGGGCAGTGACGGACGCATCCGTTTCCCCCCCGCCCTCGTCGAGGACATGATGGCCAAGGCCTGCCGCGACATGACCCTATTCGGGCGCGACGCCTCCAACGACCTGTTCCTGTCTGGCACCCGCGTCCATTACGGCACCGCCGGTGCGGCGGTGAACGTGGTCGATGTCGAAGGACGCAAGTACCGCGATTCAACCGTGCAGGACATCCATGACGCCGCCCGCATCGTGGACCAGCTCGACAATATCCACTTCCTGCAACGGCCCATGGTCGCCCGCGACATCGCCGACAACCTCGAGATGGACCTGAACACCGTCTATGCCTGCTGTGCGGGCACGACCAAGCACGTCGGAACCTCCTTCACCGAACCCGCCTATGTGCCCGAAGCGCTTGAGATGTTGCACATGATTGCAGGGGGCGAGGAAGCCTGGCGGGCCCGGCCCTTTGTCAGCAACTCCAACTGCTTTGTCGTGCCTCCGATGAAGTTCGCCACCGATGCCTGCAAGGTGATGGAGGCCTGTATCGAAGGCGGCATGCCGGTCCTGTTGCTGTCGGCCGGTCAGGCGGGCGCCACCGCCCCTGCCCCCATTGCGGGTGCCATCGTGCAGGCGGTCGCCGAATGCATGGCGGGCGTGGTCTATGTCAACGCCATGTCGCCGGGCTATCCGGCCATCTTCGGCACCTGGCCCTTCGTGTCGGACCTGCGCACCGGCGCGATGTCCGGCGGGTCGGGCGAGCAGGCCCTGCTGACCGCGGGCTGCGCCCAGATGCACCGCTTTTACGGCCTGCCCGGCGGCGCCGCTGCCGGGATCGCCGACGCCAAGCTACCCGATATGCAAGCCGGGTGGGAGCAGATGTGCTCGAACGTGATGGCGGGGCTGTCGGGCCTGAACATGGTCTATGAGGCGGCGGGCATGCACGCCTCCCTGCTGGGCTTTTGTTTGGAAAGCCTGATCCTCGGTGACGACCTTATCGGGCAGGCGATGCGTTGCGTGCGGGGCATTGAGGTGACCGACGACACCATGGCGCTGGAAACCATGCGCGCCACCTGCATCGGCGGGCCGGGTCACTACCTGGGATCGGACCAGACCCTGTCGCTGATGGAGACCGATTACGTCTACCCCGCCATCGCCAACCGAATGTCCCCCAAGGAGTGGGAAGAAAAGAACCGCCCCGACCTGATCACTCAGGCGACCCGGCGCAAGGAGGCAATTTTGGCCAATCGCGCTGCCGCCCGATTTGCCCCCGACATCGATGCCGCGATCCGCGCCCGGTTCCGGATCCATCTGCCCGCTTGAGGGGGATGGGGCGTTATTTGGGGGGGCGTTTAGGGGGGGCTCTGCCCCCCGGCCTGCGGCCTCCCCCCGGGATATTTTTGGCGAGATGAGGACCGGGGTTGGGTTTTCATGTGAGGCTTGGGCTATGGCCTGCTCAGTCTGATTGCGGTCGGCTGAGGGTGCCGCCGCCGACGGCGGCCCGGACGCCTGTTGTTGCCGGGCATGACGTGGGCAGGCCCCGGGCGACCCGCGCGGCGAGATAAGCAAAGGCCTGCGCCTCGAGCATGTCGCCGTCGAGGCCCACCTCTTCGACCGGCAGAACCGGGCAGTCGAGTGCGGCCCCGATCATCGCCATAAGGGTCGGGTTGTGCCGCCCGCCGCCGCCCACGAGCACCTGCGAGGGCGGCGCGGGGCAATGGGTCATCGCCTGCATCACCGCGCTGGCCGCACAGGCCGTGAGCGTGGCGGCGGCATCCGTGTCTGGCAGCCCCGCGACGCTGGGCAACAATCCCGACCAGGCATCGCGGTCCAGCGACTTGGGCGGGATCCGCCAGAAGTAGGGATGGTCGAGGAAGTCGGTCACCACCGCTTCGGACACCTCGCCTTGGGCGGCGAGTGCGCCGTCCTCATCCCTGCTGAGTCCGCGCCGCAGCATCATCAGATCGTTGAGCGGCGCATTGGCGGGGCCGGTGTCGAAGGCCAGGATCGCCCCCTCATCCTCGGGCCGGGCCTTGGTGGGGTCGATCCAGGTCAGGTTGCCGACGCCACCGAGGTTGAGGAAGGCCATCGGTGCAGACAGTTTGAGATGCTGCGCCAGGGCGAAGTGGTAGAATGGGGCCAGTGGTGCCCCCTCGCCGCCTAGCCGGACATCGGCCGTGCGGAAGTCCCAGACCACCGGCCAGCCCAGAACCTCGGCCAAAAGCGCGCCATCGCCGATTTGCAGCGTCCCCCGCCCTTGCGGATCATGCGCCACCGTCTGGCCGTGAAAGCCTACCAGATCGACGGGATCGAAGGTAGAAAGAAGCTCTGCATGCACGGTCTCGACGACTTCGGCGGCGGCGGCGACCTCTGCCCCCTCCCACTTGCCGAGCGCCGCCCGAAGCACGGACTGTTCGTCTGCCGTATAGGGCCGATAGCCGGTCGGGCCAAAGCCCATCATCGTCACCCCATCGGTTTCGATCACCGCCGCATCGACCCCGTCGAGGGAGGTCCCCGACATCGCCCCCAGCACCCGCAGGACCTGTCCTGCGCCCCCAGCCTTCAACATCTTCTTCCCCTTGCGCCAAACGGCTTCTATAGAGTGCCCCGACCGAGCGTTGAGGACAATACGATGACCTACCACCCCAAGTCCGATTTCATGGCTGTGATGATGCAGCGTGGCTTCCTAGCGGACTGCACCGATTATCAAGGCCTTGACGAGGCACTGAGCAAGGGGGTGGTGCCTGCCTATATCGGCTTTGACGCCACGGCCAAGTCCCTTCATGTGGGCAGTCTGATCCAGATCATGATGCTGCGCTGGTTGCAAAAGACCGGCCACAAGCCGATCACCCTGATGGGCGGCGGGACCACCAAGGTCGGCGACCCGTCGTTCCGCGCCGATGAGCGCCCCTTGCTGAGCCCCGAACAGATCGACGCCAATATCGCCGGCATCCGCCGGGTGTTCTCGGCCTACATCGATTATGCCGAAGCCCCAACTGGCGCTCTGATGCTGAACAACGCCGAATGGCTGGACGAACTGAACTACCTTGATTTCCTGCGCGATATTGGCCGGCACTTTTCGATCAACCGGATGCTGAGCTTTGAGAGCGTGAAATCCCGGCTCGACCGGGAACAGTCGCTGTCGTTTCTTGAGTTCAACTATATGATCCTGCAGGCCTATGACTTTCTTGAGCTGAACCGCCGCTATGGCTGCCTGCTGCAGATGGGCGGATCGGACCAGTGGGGCAATATCGTCAACGGGATCGACCTGACCCGGCGGGTGCTGGACCATGAGATTTACGGCCTCACCTCGCCCCTGCTGACCACATCGGACGGCAAGAAGATGGGCAAATCCCAGTCTGGCGCGGTCTGGCTGGATGCCGACATGCTGTCGCCCTACGAATTCTGGCAGTTCTGGCGCAATACGACCGACGCCGATGTCGGCCGGTTCCTTAAACTCTACACCGAACTGCCGGTTGAGGACTGCGACCGTCTGGGCGCGTTGGGCGGGGCCGAGATCAACGAGGCCAAGATCGTGCTGGCCAACGAGGTGACCGGCCTTTTGCACGGACCCGCCGCAGCGGCGGCAGCCGAGGCGACCGCCCGCGAGGTGTTTGAGAAGGGCGGTGTGGGCGACGACCTGCCGACCCTGACCCTGAGTCGGGCGGAACTGGGCGACGGCATCTCGATCGTGCAACTGATCGTCCGGACCGGCCTTGCCGCCAGTGGCAAAGAGGCCAAGCGCCTGATCTCGGACAATGGCGCCCGTATTGACGATGCCCCTCTTGGTGATGCGGGCCTGATGATCGACGCCGCAGCCCTCGCCAGCCCGATAAAGCTGAGTGCCGGCAAGAAGCGCCATGCCCTGGTGCAGCTTGACGGCTAGGACAGAAGGGCCGCGAGCACGGTAACGACCACCCCGGCGGGGATGGCGAGCAAGAGGGCGGTGATTGCCGCCCCAAGGGGTGTCATGCGGGGACCGGGGGCGGTGATGCCGCTGATGGGGCCGTGTTTGGGACGCTTTGTCATGCGGCTATTAAGTCTGGCTTAGGTTTCATCTGGCTTAATGCCCGCATGACAATTCAAGAGCGGTTCCCCTCACGCGATCCAACCATGCGCGTCCTGACCGAGGTTGGCCTTGATCGAATCGGCATTGATCAAGTCGGCCTTGGTGAAATGGGGCTGGGTGAGACGGGCATGGCCGAAACCGCCTTTTCGGAAACCAAATATGTCGAAGCTGGCCGCGCCCAGCGGGTCCTGGCCCAACCCATGCTGGCGCTTCAGCAAAGCCCGGTCTTTGGAGCGGCACTGACACGGCTCGGGCTGTCTGGCCAGATCGTGGCTCTTGAAGATCGGGGAAATGTGGTCGGCCAGGCCCTTGTCATGGTCCGCAACCTTGGCCCTTTGGGGCGTTTGGGGCTGATCTCGCGGGGACCGCACTGGCTTATCGAAGATCCGCGGGCGCGGGCCCGTGCGCTGCGGGCTCTCCCCCCGATGGGCCTTCGGATGATCGAGGCGGAACAGCCCTGCCCTTCGCTGCGGTTGGCAGGCTACCGGCAGGTGATGACCACGGCCCATGTCGCCACGTTGGACCTGACCTGCCCGACGGGGCTGGAGGTGGGCCTGCACCCTGCGTGGCGCGGTAGTCTAATGAAGGCCCGGCGTGCAGGGTTGGAAATCACCGGTGCACCGTTCCATCCAGTCCACGACCTCTGGCTGTTGGAAGAGGAGCGCGGGATGCAGCTCAGAAAGCGGTATCGTGGCTGGCCCCTGTCCCTTCCCCTCGCGATGGCCGAGGCCAATCGGCAGTCCCTGACCCTGTTCACAGCCCGCAAGGCCGGGGTGACGATTGCGGCGATGTTGTTTGCACGGCACGCGAGCATGGCCACCTACCTGACCGGCTGGACCGGCGCCGCGGGGCGCGAGGCCTGTGCCCACCACCTGATGCTCATGGACGCGGCGTCCTGGCTGGCCAGCCAAGGCCACGCCAGCCTTGACCTTGGCACAGTGGACACCGAGGCCGCACCGGGGCTTGCCCGCTTCAAGATCGGATGCGGGGCAAAGGTGCGGCCCTTGGGAGGCAGTTGGCTGCGGCTACCGTTTTGCGCAATCCCCCTCTGAACGGCAGGGTGGAAAACCCGGGGCCAAGCCGTTAAAGCCTTTGGGACATCCTAGCGAACTCCGGGCAGGCCATGACAAAGACGATCCTCGAACGGTGCGAATCCCACGGTCTGCGGATGACAGACCAGCGGCGCACGATCGCCCGCGTGCTGGAGGCGGCAGAAGATCACCCCGATGTGGAAGAGCTTTACGCCCGATCCTCGGCCGAGGACCCGCGGATTTCCATCGCGACGGTCTACCGCACGGTCAAGCTGTTCGAAGAATCGGGAATCCTGGAAAAGCACGAATTTGGCGACGGCCGCGCCCGCTACGAAACCGCCGACCGGGATCACCACGATCACCTGATCGACATGCATTCAGGCGAAGTCATCGAGTTTGTCGACCCCGAGATCGAAGAACTTCAGGAACGCATCGCCGCCCGGCTGGGCTATGAACTCAAGGGCCACCGGCTCGAGCTTTATGGCGTCCCGGTTCGGCGGCGCTAGGCACCTTGCCCCTTCCGATGCAGGTGCAATCGCCCTTTCCCTTGGGGCCGCAAGCCTGTATCGCCCAGTCATCCCACCCCTGACGGCCCCGCCGGGCCGCCTGTCCCAGCCAGAGCCGCGGAAATGACCACATGACGCAGAACCTGCGCGGCGCGCTTCTCATGATCCTCGCCATGGCGCTTTTCGCGATCGAGGACATGTGCATCAAGCTGCTGTCCGCCGATATGTCCACCGGACAGATCATTGCGATCCTTGGCGGCGGTGGCGCGGTGCTGGTCGGCCTTGTTGCCCTTTTTACGGGACAGCGGATCTGGACGCGGGCGCTTTTGCACCCGGCCGTCATCGGGCGCACTCTGGCAGAGGTTTTTGGCACCATCGGCTTTATCACCGCCCTCGCCCTGACCCCCATCACCTCGGCCTCCGCGATCCTGCAGGCGCTGCCGTTGGCGGTCACACTCGGGGCCGCCCTGTTCCTCGGTGAAACCGTGGGCTGGCGGCGCTGGTCTGCCGTGGGGGTCGGGTTCTGCGGGGTCCTGCTGGTCATCCGGCCCGGCCTCGACAGTTTTGAACCGGCCTCCCTTTTCGCGGTGCAGGCGGTCATCGGGCTCAGCGCGCGGGATATGCTGACCCGGATAACACCCAAAGAGGTCACCTCCCCCCAGCTTTCGCTTGCCGCCTTCATCGGTCTGGTACCCACGGGGCTTGTTTTGATGGTGGTCATGGGGCAATCGCCGGTGGCCCTGACACAGGACACCTGGGCCCTGACGTTCGCCGCAATTGTCATTGGCGTCCTGTCCTATGCGGCCATCGTGGCGGCCACCCGGCTGGGCGACGTGGCGGTGATCGCACCGTTCCGCTACAGCCGCATCGCCTTTGCCCTGATCATCGGAACCCTTGTGTTCGGCGAACGGCCCGATCTTGCCACCCTTATCGGGGCCGGGATCATCGTCGCCTCGGGCTCCTATGCCCTGATCCGCGAGGCCCGGTTGAAACAAAACGCCCGTCGCGAAGATGCCCGCCAAGCTTCCCTCCAACGACCCGCCAAGCTATAGAGCGGGCAACTCAGTCTCCAGCCAAGGACAACTGTCATGAGCACCATTATCGATATCCACGCCCGCGAAATCCTCGACAGCCGGGGCAACCCCACCGTTGAGGTTGACGTGATCCTTGAAGACGGCACCATGGGCCGCGCCGCGGTCCCCTCGGGCGCATCGACAGGTGCCTACGAGGCGGTGGAAAAGCGCGACGGCGACAAGGCCCGCTACATGGGCAAAGGCGTGCTTGAGGCCGTGGCTTCGGTAAACGGCGAGATTGCCGAAGCCGTCCTGGGCATGGACGCGACCGAGCAGGTCGATATCGACATGATGATGATCGAGCTTGATGGAACCGACAACAAGGCCCGTCTGGGCGCCAACGCCATCCTTGGCGTGTCGATGGCCGTCGCCAAGGCCGCTGCCGATTTCACCGGCCAGCCGCTCTACCGCTATATCGGCGGCACCTCGGCCCGGATGCTGCCTGTCCCGATGATGAACATCATCAACGGGGGCGAGCATGCCGACAACCCCATCGACATTCAGGAATTCATGATCATGCCCGTCGCGGCAGAGAACATCCGCGAAGCGGTCCGCATGGGGTCAGAGGTGTTCCACACCCTGAAAAAGCAACTGTCGGCGGCTGGCATGTCCACGGGCTTGGGCGATGAAGGCGGCTTTGCCCCCGAGTTGCAGTCGACCCGCGCCGCCCTCGATTTCATCCTCAAGGCGATTGAGACCGCAGGCTATACCCCGGGCGAGGACATCTATCTGGCGATGGATTGTGCTGCGACCGAATACTACAAGGACGGCAAGTACGAGATGAAGGGCGAAGGTGCCTCGCTTACCTCGGACGAGAATGTGTCCTACCTCGCGGGCCTCGTGGCCGACTATCCGATCATCTCGATCGAGGATGGCATGTCCGAGGACGACTGGGACGGCTGGCGGTCCCTCACCGAAGTGCTTGGCAAGAAGGTGCAACTCGTCGGTGACGACCTTTTCGTGACCAACCCTGCCCGCCTCGCCGAAGGCATTTCGACTGGCACCGCCAATTCGCTTTTGGTCAAGGTCAACCAGATCGGCACCCTGACCGAGACGCTTCAGGCCGTCGAAATGGCCCACCGCGCCCGCTACACCTGTGTGATGTCGCACCGGTCGGGCGAGACGGAGGATGCCACCATCGCAGACCTTGCCGTTGCCACCAACTGCGGTCAGATCAAGACCGGGTCGCTGGCCCGTTCGGACCGGTTGGCCAAGTATAACCAGTTGATCCGGATCGAGGAAATGCTGGGCGCCACCGCCCAATACGCTGGGCGCAGCATCCTGCGCTGATTGACGCCGCCCGCCTTGACCATCCATCCGGGTGTCATTGAACGCCCTACGGGAGCGTAGCCACATGACCGCCGATGAGTTGATCACCAAGCTTAAGCTGGCCCCCCATCCCGAGGGGGGCTGGTACCGTCAGACATGGGTCGCCGACGGTCCGGGGCGGCCCTGTGGCACCTGCATCTACTTTCTGCTGAAAGAGGGCGAGGCCAGCCATTGGCACCGGGTCGATGCGACCGAGGTCTGGCACTTCTACGCCGGTGCGCCGCTGATGCTGAGCCTGTCACCGACCGACGCAGGACCAGCGACGGACCACCTTTTGGGGCCAGACTTTGGCGCGGGACAAAGCCCCCAGATTATCGTGCCGGAAAACCATTGGCAGGCGGCCCGGGCCACAACGGGTTGGACGCTGGTCGGCTGCACCGTTTCGCCGGGGTTCCAATTCGACGGCTTCACCCTTGCCGCGCCGGGTTTTGACATTCCAAGAGACTGAGTCGTTTCAATGTTGAAAGGGCCGGAGCGGTTTCCCCGCCCCGGCCCTTTTTGTTTTTCATACCCTTAGCGGGCTAGGTTCAACGACCTAGCGACCACCAGCCCCGGCGTTTTGGCTTGTTCTCGTCGGCCTCAGCCTCGGCTTTCGGCGCTTCGGCGACAAGGGTGTCTGCCACAGGAGTTGCTGCCTCTTGCGAAGACGGGGCCTCTTCCGGAGCGGCCGCAACGGGCTCAGGCTCGGCAGGTGCAGCCACTTCTGCAGGTGCTGCTTCGGCAAGCGGGGCTTCCGCCTCGACAGCAGGTTTGGGCTTTGCGCGGCTGCGGCGGGGCTTCGGCGCGGGTGCGGCCTCTGCTTCTGTCGCTTCTGACGTTGCCACCTCTGGGGCTGTTGCCTCTGGGGCTGCCGCTTCGGTCTCTGCCTTGGCGGGCTTGGCCCTGCTGCGGCGGCGCGGCTTGGCCGCTGGTGCCTCTTCGGCAGTCACCTCTTCCACAGTCGTCTCTGCGGCAGCTGCCGCCTCGGGTGCAACGTCGGGTGCGACCTGCTCTTGAGTTGGAGCAGCCTCGGTCACTTCCGCATCGACAGCGGGGTCAGCCTTGGGCTTACGGCTACGCGAGCGGGTCCGTTTGGGTTTGGCCGCGACCGTTTCGTCGGTCTCTGCCGAAGCATCCGAACCATCGGCGTCACCGCCATCTGATCCATCAGCATCCGAACCTTCCGCATCATTGTCGTCCTCGGAACCGGCTTCACGGGACTGATTGTCGCCGTTTCCGCCCCGCCGACGCCGCCGACGCCGACGCTTCTTGCGCGGTTGGCCCTCGGCGTCCGCGGCCTCGGCTGAATTGGGCTGGACCTCGGCGGTGACCGCCACGGCCTCCTCCTCGACCTCGTCCTCGTCCTCGGTCTCCTCGACGATCAGATCGTCGTCCTCGTCTTCCATCAAAAGCGCGTTGGCCGATACGACGGGCATGATCGCCTCGGGGACGGTGCGCGTTGCGGTCTTGAACTTTTCGATCTGGAAGTCCGGCGAGATCAGGCTGGGATCACCCTCGACCCTTACCGCCATGCCGTAGCGCATCTCGATCTGGGCAACGTTCTCGCGCTTATGGTTCATCAGGAAGTTCATGATGCCGAACGGCACCTTGACCAGAACCTCTTTGGAGCGGCCGCGAACGCCCTCTTCCTCAAGCTGACGCAGGATCCCAAGGGCGACGTTGTCGTCAGACCGCAAGAGACCAGTGCCATGGCAATGGGCGCAGGGCTGCGTCGTCGCCTCAAGCATGCCGGGGCGCAGGCGCTGCCGGCTCATCTCCATCAGGCCGAAACCCGAGATGCGGCCAACCTGGATGCGGGCGCGGTCTGTCTTGAGCTTGTCCTTCAGGCGCTTTTCGACGGCAGCGTTGTTCTTACGCTCGTCCATGTCGATGTAGTCGATGACAATCAGACCGGCCAGATCGCGCAGGCGCAGCTGGCGGGCCACCTCGTCCGAGGCTTCAAGGTTGGTCTTGAGGGCCGTCTGTTCGATCGACCCTTCCTTGGTCGCCCGGCCCGAGTTCACGTCGATGGCAACCAGCGCCTCGGTCACACCGATCACGATGTAGCCGCCCGACGGCAGTTGCACGGTCGGGTTGAACATGGCGGCCAGATAGCCTTCGACCTGGTAACGGGCGAACAGCGGCAGACCTTCGACGTAGGGTTTCACGTTCTTGGCGTGGGACGGCATGATCATCTTCATGAAGTCCTTGGCCGTCCGGTAACCGTCCACGCCATCGACGATCACTTCGTCGATTTCCTTGGAGTAAAGATCGCGGATCGACCGTTTGATCAGGTCGCCCTCTTCGTAGATCTTGGCAGGTACAATCGACTTGAGCGTCAATTCGCGGATCTGTTCCCAAAGCCGCTGAAGGTATTCGTAGTCACGCTTGATCTCGGCCTTGGTCCGCTGGCTGCCTGCCGTGCGGATGATCAGACCGGCGCCATCGGGCACATCAATCTCGTTAGCGATCTCTTTGAGTTTCTTACGATCTACAAGGTTGGTGATCTTGCGGCTAATGCCGCCGCCACGGGCTGTGTTTGGCATCAGGACGCAGTAGCGGCCGGCCAGCGACAGGTAGGTGGTCAGGGCAGCGCCCTTGTTGCCGCGTTCTTCCTTGACGACCTGCACCAGCATGATCTGGCGGACGTTGACCACCTCCTGGATCTTGTAGCGGCGTGGCCGGGGCTTGCGGGCGGGTCGCACGTCCTCGCTATCGTCCTCGTCGGCCACGGATTCGATCGTGGTGTCCTTTTCGACCTCGTCCACGACGACGTCTTCTGTGGTGTCAGGCGCCTCGTCGTCTTGGTCAGCGGCCGGAGTCTCGACTGGCGTTTCACCGACGAGTTCCATGGGCGACGAGCCTTCGGGGGCATCGAGCTGAGTGTCCTGACCTTCACCGTCCTCGGACAGGTCAATGGTCTCCATCCCGGATGCGTCCTGGGTGGCGACAGCGTCGGACGAGGCATCCGCGGCCTTGCTGCGGCTGCGCGAGCGGGTGGGGCGATTGCGGCCGCCATTGCGCCCGCCATCCTTGCCCTCATCATCGCTGCGCGACCGGGACCTGTTGTCGTCCTCGTCGTCGTTTTCGTCCGAGATGCTGGCGGCGTAGGCCCGTTCTTCAGCGATCAACGCTTCGCGATCAGCGACAGGGATCTGGTAGTAATCGGGGTGAATTTCCGAGAACGCCAGAAAGCCGTGCCGGTTTCCGCCATAGTCCACGAAGGCCGCCTGAAGCGACGGCTCGACCCGTGTGATCTTTGCCAGATAGATGTTGCCCGCTAGTTGGCGGCGGGCTGCGCTTTCAAAGTCAAACTCCTCGACCTTGTTTCCGTCAACCACCACGACGCGCGTCTCTTCCGCGTGGGTGGCATCGATAAGCATTTTCTTGGCCATGATATCCGTTCGCACGACGACGCCCGCCGCAGCGCCAGGACGGATCCTGGCGGGGCATCGGTGCGTCTGTCATGTCTGATTAAGGCGATCCGCGCGTGGCGACAGGCCGCGCCCCTCGGGGCGTCTACTCTGTTGCCTGTATCGTTCGCGCGTTGCATCGCGGTTCTTCTCCAACGCGAGCCAGGATGGCCGCGCCCATTTTAGACCCGGCGCACCACGCAGGGCGGCACGCATATCGGGGCTATGACTTTGATCCTTGCGGACCATTCAAGTCTGCCACTGGCGTCCGGGGGAATGTCCCGTGCTCGCCGATGGCAGAAAACCTCTGGGGAGTGTCGCCATACACAAGGCGCACCTACCCTCCCGTCCTACATAAGGGACACAAGCCGCAAATGACAATGGCTATGTTGAAATCGCACAAACAGACGGCGCAACCACTGGTTGCGCCGGCGAAAGTTAGGACAGGGCCCGAAAGGTAGCAATCTAAATGTAGTCGGACCGCTGCAAACCGTACTTTGCCATCTTTTCGTTCAAGGTCCGGCGCGGCAGACAAAGCTCGTCCATCACCCCGACAATCGACCCCTTGTGACGTCGCATCGTGTTGTCGATCAACATCCGCTCAAACGCCTCAACAAACTCTTTGAGGGGTTTGCCCTCGGTGGTCATGGTCGGGCGGGTTTCGTCGCTATCGGCCATCAGGAGGGATGCAATGGTCCCCGATCCCCTGCGGTTCTGGAGCACGGCACGTTCCGCCACGTTGATAAGCTGGCGGACGTTGCCCGGCCAGGGCGCCTGCAATAGCTGGGCCGCCTCCTGGGCACTGACCTCGGGGGCATCGCATCCGTATTCGTCGGCAAACTGCTCGGACAGGCGGGCAAAAAGGCTCAGGATATCCTCGCCCCTCTGACGCAGTGGCGGAACGATTATCCGCAGAGCGGCCAACCGGTAAAACAGATCGGGGCGCAGCACGCTTTCGCAGGTCTTGCCTTCGTCCTGAAGATTGCAGATCGCAACGATCCGGGTTTCGGCCGGAGTGCCCTGATCGTTGATGGCAGTCAGCAGACGGGCCTGCATCCCCTGCCCCAGCGCCTCGATATCCTCAAGGACCAGCGTACCGCCACGGGCTTCTTCATAGGCCGGCAGGTCGCCATCATCGTCCATCGGGCCGAACAACTTGCGCCCCAGGGTTTCCTCGTCATAGGCCGAACAGCTGATAAGGACGAACTTCTTGGACGCCCGACCGCCGACCGCATGCAGAGCGTGGGCGACCAGGGTCTTGCCGGTGCCTGTTTCGCCCTCGATCAGCACATGGCCATCAGCCTGCCCAAGGTCGAGGATGTCCTCTTTGAGCTGTTCCATCAGCTGGCTGGCCCCGATCAGCTTTTTCATCAGGGCCGAGCCGTCCGAAAGCTCGCGGCGCAACGCACGGTTGTCCAGCGTCAGGCGGCGGGCCTGGGTGGCCTTCTTGGCCAGTTCGGTCATGCGGTCCGGGTTGAACGGCTTTTCCAGAAAGTCAAAGGCCCCGACCCGCATCGCCTCGACCGCCATGGGTACGTCGCCGTGGCCGGTGATCATGATGACCGGCAGGGTCGAATCCACGCTTTTGAGCCGCTTGAGAAGTTGCATGCCATCCATGCCGGGCATCTTGATGTCGCTGACCACGATGCCGGGATAATCCGGGCTAAGGCCGCGCAAGGCGTCTTCGGCGCTTGCGAAAGTCTCTGTGTCAAAGCCCGACAGGGCCAGCCATTGGCTGATGGACTGGCGCATGTCCTTTTCGTCGTCGACAATCGCCACCTTCATGGATTTGCTCATCTGAGGCCTTTCATTCCGCGGCTTCTACTTTTTCTTGGAGAACCGGCAATTGCACCTCAAACACGGCGCCCCCGGTCGGAACGTTGCGTGCGGTTAGCCGCCCCCCAAGGTCGTTTACGATCCCCGAGGAAATGGCAAGCCCAAGGCCGACCCCATCACCAGGTTGTTTGGTCGTGTAAAACGGCTCGAACAGGGCATCGAGGTCTTCGATCCCCGGCCCATTGTCCCGGACCGCCAACTTGACGGTCTCTCCTACTGCGAGGATGATATCAATCTTGGGATCGCGAACGCCCTTCGTCGCATCCAGGGCATTGCGCAACAGATTGATGATCACCTGTTCAAGCCGCAAACGGTCGCCAAGGATCATGGCCGGTTTAGATGGCAGAGTCCGGGTGATGTTGACCGTCCGGCTTTTGAGTTGCGGTTCCATCATGGCCAGGGCGGATGAGACACAAGCCTTTGTATCCAATGGCTCAAATGCGTCTGCCCCCTTGCGGGCATAGGATTTCAGCTGGCGGGTGATCGCCCCCATCCGGTCGATCAGGTCGTCGATCCGCTGGAACGAGGACAGGGCCTCGTCAGGACGCTTGCGCGTCAAGAGCAAACGGGCCCCGGCGAGGTAGGTCTTCATGGCGGCCAGCGGCTGGTTCAACTCATGGCTGACCGCGGCAGACATCTCGCCCAAAGCGGCAAGTTTGGACGACTGCGCCAAGGTCTGCTCGGCCACCTGAAGGGTCTTTTCCACCTTTTCGCGTTCGGCAATTTCCCGCTGCAGGCGCAGGTTCAATGCGCGCAGCTCCGCCGACTCGCGCTGAAAGAACACCAACCGCGACGCCGTGCGGCGGGAACTAAGCCAGACACCAAACGTCAGTAGAATGGCGAATCCCATGATTTCAAGCGCCAGAACACCGTTCACCCTCTCGCGCACGCTGGAATAGGCGGTGAAACTGACGATGGTCCAACCCTGGAACGGCACCCGAAGTTCGCGGCGCAACACCGCCTCGCCGCGCACATAGGCATCAACCGGCAAGGCAGACCAATCCTGCGTGGCCCGGATCGCCCGTTCGATCGCCGATGGGGCAGACTGCACGGCAAGGGCAGTCGCCTCATCTTGCCCCCGCCAGCGCGGCTCTGTCGCCAGAATGATCTCGCCCTCGGCATTGGTGACGAGAACAGCATCGGTGGTCCCGGCCCAGCTGCGTTCCAGCTTGGCCAGGTCCACCTCGACCGAAATCACGCCAACCGTGGTGCCACTGGCATCGATGCGGCGGGAATAGACATAGGCATAGCCGCCGCTTTCGCGGCGGATCGTTGTGAATATGGTTGCGTTCGCGGCAAGGGCATCGCTGAAATAGGCAGCCTGGTCGTGCATCTCACCCAGCCGGTTGCGGTCCGTTGCCGCCACGATCCGGCCGTCCCGGTCATACAGCATGATCGACGCTGCCCCGATCTCGTCCACAAACGACAACAGGCGCAGGGTCGAGCGTGAATAGTCGACCGAGTTCAGCGCCCCGATCAATTCCGGGTCGCGGGCCAGAAGCTGAGGCACGATTGAATTTCGTTGCAATTCGCTGATCAGGTTGCCGGCGTAAAGCGTCAGGCGGACCTCGGCCCGGTTGCGGGTCGACTCGGTAAATCGTTCGGTCAGCAGAAGGTTGGTCCAGTAGACCACCGCCAGCGCGACAAGACAGAACACTGTTACGGCAATGCGGGGCACCCAGCGCCGACGCGCCGATGGGGTTCCTGTCTTGCTAGCAGTCAGCTCTGTGCTCATGAGCCAAGATTAGGGGTAGCGCCCCGTCGCGGCAATATGCCGTCGTTCGGGCGCCACGCCCCTAGGCGTCGTTCCGCCCGGCTTAGGCCTCGACCATGGCGGAAATCAGCCCAGTAAACAGGGCCGCCCCGTCGGTGCCACCATGGGCGGGGTCCACCGCCCGCTCCGGATGCGGCATCATGCCAAGAACACGGCGGTTTTCGGACAGAACCCCAGCGATATCGTCAACCGACCCGTTGGGGTTGGTGATATAGCGAAACGCCACCCGATCCTCGCCCGTCAGGCGGCCAAGGGTGTCGGCATCGGCAAAGTAATTGCCGTCATGATGGGCGATGGGCAGGTTGATGGCCGCACCCGCTGCATAGGCGGCAGTAAAGGCCGAAGCTGTGGTAGATACCCGCAGACCTTCGGTCCGACAAACGAACCGCAGCCCGGCGTTGCGCATGAGGGCGCCGGGCAGAAGGCCGGTCTCGGTCAATACCTGAAAGCCGTTGCACACCCCCAGGACATAGCCGCCCCGCCCGGCATGGGTGACCACCGCCTGGCAAACCGGCGACTGGGCAGCAATCGCACCACAGCGCAGATAATCGCCAAAGGAAAAACCGCCCGGAACGGCCACAACGTCAAGCCCGGCAGGCAGGCTGGCATCCTTGTGCCAGACCATTGTGACATCCGCCCCGGCCTGGCGCAGGGCCACGGCCATGTCGCGATCGCAGTTCGATCCGGGAAAGACGATGACAGCGGCTTTCATGGGCAGGCGCTCCTCAGTTCAGAAAATCGGTGATGACGGCGACGCCGGGCGGGGTCGGCCCGTTAAAGGCGGCAAGCTCGCCGCCCGTCTGGGACAGGGCGATCTCGCGGGCGATCATCGGGGACATGTCGATGCGGCCGGCCTCGATCAGGCTCAGCAGGCTCGGGTAGCGCCAGCTTGGCATGCCGCGGGTCCCATAGACAGCCAGGTTACCCATATAGACGGCATTCATGTTGATCTCCATCCGGGCGGTATGACCGACCGGCATGCCCACCTGCACATGGCGACCCAAGGGGCGCAGACATTCGATCGAGGCATTGGTGGTGGCCGCGATCCCAAGCGCCTCGACACTGACATGGGCCCCACCGCCGGTCAGGTCACGAATAGTCGCGGCGGTGGTGCCCTCCCTTGCATCCACCGCCGCTTCGGCCCCAAGGCTCAGCGCAAGCGCGAGCTTCTTGGGCACGATATCAACCGCTATGACGCGGGCCCCCAGGGCCCGGCCAAGAATAACAGCCGCCAGGCCAATGCCACCCGTGCCATGCACCGCCAGCCATTCGCCCGCCTGGACCGAGGCGCGGCCCGTCAGGGCATGCCAGGCCGTCGTGACGCGACATCCAAGCCCGGCAGCCACCGTCGGGCTCAGAGACGCCGGCAGGACGGCCAGATTGTGATCAAAGGGCACAGCCACATATTCGGCAAAGGCGCCAGGTTCGATGAACCCCGGAAGGCGCTGGTTTGGGCAGGTATGGCCCTGCCCCGACTGGCAGGTCGGACAGGCGCCACAGGCCAGGATAAACGGGGCGACCAAGCGGTCACCCACACGGTGCCGCGCGCGGGGGCCGGCCTCAACAACCTCACCGCAATACTCATGGCCACCGATCTGGCCGGGCTTGACCCGGGGATGCTCCCCCGTCCAGCCATGCCAGTCAGAGCGGCAGACGCCACAGGCAAGAACCTTCAACACCACGCCATCCTCGGGACAGACCGGGTCCGGCACCTCCTCGATGGAGAGGTCGGCGTTGTATTCTCGCAAGACCGCCGCGCGCATCGTTCAGGCGATCTCCACCCGGTAGCTCTCGATTACGGTGTTGGCCAAGAGCTTCTCGCACATCTCGGCCACCTTGGCCTCGGCGGCGGCGCGATCGGACCCGGCCAGGTCCAGCTCGATCACCTTGCCCTGACGGACCGCCTCGACCCCCTCAAAACCAAGGGTGCCAAGGGCGTGACGCACCGCTTCGCCCTGGGGATCAAGGACACCCTGTTTCAACATGACATGAACAATGGCTTTCACGTGACGATCCCCTGCTTCGCTTCGTTCCAAATACTCAAAAATCGACGGCTCAGTTGATGAGGGTCGGCTTGGGACGGTGGGTAACGTTCGAGGGCAGAACGCCCAGCCGCCGGGCCACCTCCGTATAGGCATCCGTCAATGAGCCAAGATCACGGCGGAACACGTCCTTGTCGAGCTTTTGTCCCGTCTCGATGTCCCACAGGCGGCAGCTGTCGGGGCTGATCTCATCCGCCACCACAAGCCGCGGAAAATCGCCTTCCCAGACCCGGCCGATCTCGATCTTGAAATCCACCAGCTTGATACCGACGCCGTGCATGACCCCGGACATGAAATCGTTGACCCGCAGCGCCATGGCCACAATGTCATCCAGATCCTGCTGCGAGGCCCAGCCAAAGGCAACAATATACTCTTCGGGCACCAGCGGGTCGCCCAGCTTGTCGTCCTTGTAGCTGAACTCGACGATCGGGCGCGGCAGCACGGTGCCCTCCTCGATCCCCATGCGCTTGGCCATGGAGCCAGCCGCAAAGTTGCGCACGATCACTTCCAGCGGGATGATCTCGACCTGGCGGATCAGCTGTTCGCGCATGTTCAGGCGCTTGATAAAGTGGGTGGGCACGCCGATGGTCTGCAAACCGACCATGAAGAACTCGGACAGGCGGTTGTTCAGAACACCCTTGCCCTCGATCACGTCCTTCTTTTCGCCGTTTCCGGCGGTGGCGTCATCCTTGAAGTATTGCACGAACGTTCCCGGTTCGGGGCCTTCGTACAGGATCTTGGCCTTGCCTTCGTAGACCTTCTTGCGACGTGCCATCGTCTCTCCACTCTGCGCCCGACATCGGCCCATACCTGGGTCCGGCTGCGCGATAGAAATGGGTCATACGCCAACCCCCCCTTGCGGGCAAGCCATCGCGCAGGCATATCCTTGGTGTAAACGCAGCAACAGCCGAGGACCCGCCATGTCCACTTTCGACGAACGCGAAAACGCCTTTGAATCCAAATTCGCCCATGATGCCGAGATGCAGTTCAAGGCAGAAGCCCGCCGGAACAAGCTTTTGGGCCTCTGGGCCGCCGAACTCATGGGCAAAACCGGCGACGAAGCCGCCGCCTACGCCACTGAAGTCATCCGCTCCGATTTCGAAGAAGCCGGGGACGAGGACGTGTTCCGGAAGGTGTCCGGCGATCTTGATGACAAGGCCGACGAACAGACGATCCGCACCCAGATGGCGGCCTTGATGATCGAGGCCAAGGCCCAGTTGCTCTCCGAGCACTGAGACAGGCGCAAGCACGGCCGCCTTCCGGCGGCCGTCTATCTCCCTCGCGGGCCCCGGCTCGTGGCACAGCTATTCAGCTATATGGAGCCTTTTGTTATGGCCAACGCCCTCTCCCGCCTCCTCGAAACCCGCGACTGGCTGATGGCAGACGGAGCGACCGGCACCAATCTGTTCAACATGGGGCTGATGTCGGGGGATGCCCCCGAGATCTGGAACGAACAGCACCCCGAAAAAATCACCGCCCTGTATCAGGGTGCCGTTGGTGCGGGCAGTGACATCTTTCTCACCAACAGCTTCGGAGGCAATGCCTCGCGGCTAAAGCTGCATGACGCGGACAAGCGGGTCCACGACCTCAACCGGATCGCTGCCGAAATCGGCCGTGAAGTGGCTGACAAGTCCGGCCGCACCGTGGTCGTAGCAGGTTCTGTCGGCCCGACCGGTGAGATCATGTCCCCAATGGGCACCCTGACCCACGAGCGCGCGGTCGAAATGTTCCACGAACAGGCCGAGGGTCTCAAGGCCGGCGGCGCCGATGTCCTCTGGGTTGAGACGATCTCGGCAGCCGAAGAGTTTCGCGCCGCCGCCGAGGCCTTTGCCCTGGCCGATATGCCCTGGTGCGGCACCATGAGCTTTGACACAGCCGGCCGGACGATGATGGGTCTGACATCGGCCGAAATGGCCAAGATGGTTGGCAAGATCCCCAACCAACCCATTGGTTTCGGGGCGAATTGTGGCGTTGGGGCCTCTGACCTTCTGCGCACCATTCTGGGCTTTGCCGCCGCCGGTCCCGAACAGCCGATTATCGCCAAGGGCAATGCCGGCATCCCCAAGTATCACGACGGCCACATCCACTATGACGGCACCCCAGAGTTGATGGCAGAATACGCCGTTCTTGCCCGCGACGCCGGGGCCACGATCATCGGCGGCTGCTGCGGCACAATGCCCGATCACCTCGCCAAGATGCGCGAAGCGCTTGAGACCCGCCCAAGGGGCGAACGTCCAACACTTGACGCGATTGCCGAGGCACTTGGCGGCTTCTCCTCTGCCTCCGATGGCACCGATGGCGCCGGTCCTGTCGCCGCCCCCCGTCGCGGACGCCGCCGCGCCCCGACCTAAGGCTGCGGCCTAGCCAAACAAGTCCATCTGGTCACCCACCTTGGGCGGCACCTTGAACAGGTCCTTCCGCAAGGCTGGAGGGCGCTGATCAAGGCCAAGCCTTTTGCACGCCAGATCAAAGCGTTGCTTGATGACCTTGGTCCATTCACCCTGCCCCGTCATGCGTTGACCAAAGGCCGGATCGTAGTCCTGCCCACCGTGCAACTCGCGCACCCGCCCCATCACCCGGGCAGCCCGGTCCGGAAATGCCTCCCACAGCCATTCCTGAAACAGATCAGACACTTCACGCGGCAACCTCAACACGATGGACGAGGCCGCGATGGCCCCGGCGGCAGCACCCGCTTCTAAGATTCGCTCCAACTCATGATCGGTTAGGGCGGGCACCACGGGCGACACCATCAGCCGCACGGGAATCCCCGCCTCTGACAGCACCCGGATCGTGCGCAGCTTGCGGGCCGGCCCCGGCACGCGGGGTTCCATCGCCCGGGCGACCTTTGGGTCCAGCGAGGTGATCGACATCCCGACCCGCACCAGCCCCTTTTCGGCCATCGGGGCTAGGATATCGACATCCCGCTCAATCAGGGTGCCCTTGGTCACGATGGCAACAGGGTGATTGTGATCGGCCAGAACCTGAAGGATCGCACGCATGATGCCACGATCCCTTTCGATCGGCTGGTAGGGATCGGTATTGGTCCCGATGGCGATGACGTCGGGGACATAGCGCCGCGCCGCCAATTCCCGAGCCAGGACCCGCGGTGCCTCGGGCCGAGCGATCAACCGGGTCTCAAAGTCCAGACCGGGCGACAACCCAAGGTAGGCATGGCTGGGGCGGGCATAGCAATAGATACAGCCATGCTCACACCCCCGGTAGGGATTGATCGACCGGTCGAATGACAAATCGGGCGAGGTGTTGCGACTGATGACCCGGCGCGGACGTTCGTCCGAAACCTGCGTGCGCAAAGGCGGAAGATCCTCGTCCCGCGCCCAGCCGTCGTCGATCGCCTGCGTGACCAGCCGTTCAAAGCGGTTGGTGGCGTTCGTTTGCGCTGCACGACCCCGTCTTTGGGCCTGCGGAATGGGTATGATCTGCTCCGGCATGGGTCGATTATAGAACAAAGCATGAACACGTGAAGCCCCTTCATGATCTTCCCCCGCATTATTCAATTGTCTTCGCGTCGGTTGCGCGTCAGTCAGTGTCGCAAACCATCCAGACCAAAGCAGGGTTTGTCGTGCTAATCGCATCATCGCAAATCGCCGCCCAAGAGAGGCAGTCCAATGGCCGAAGACGAAGACATCATCCTCGCAGACCTCGATGACGAGGATCTCGTCGCGCAAATGTTCGACGACCTCTACGACGGTCTGAAAGAAGAGATCGAGGACGGGGTCAACATCCTGCTCGAGCGTTGCTGGACGCCCTACGACATCCTGACCAAGGCGCTGGTCGGCGGCATGACCATCGTGGGCAACGATTTCCGCGACGGAATCCTGTTCGTGCCAGAAGTGCTTTTGGCCGCCAACGCCATGAAGGGCGGGATGTTCATCCTCAAGCCGCTTCTGGTCGAAACCGGCGCACCGCGCGTCGGCAAGATGGTCATCGGCACCGTCAAGGGCGACATCCACGACATCGGCAAGAACCTCGTCGGGATGATGATGGAAGGGGCCGGGTTCGAGGTCGTCGACCTCGGGATCAACAACTCGGTCGAGAAATACCTTGAGGCGCTGGAAACGGAAGGGCCCGATATCCTTGGCATGTCGGCCCTCCTGACCACGACGATGCCTTACATGAAGGTCGTGATCGACACGCTCAAGGAAAAGGGCATCCGCGACGACTACATCGTTCTGGTCGGTGGCGCCCCCTTGAACGACGAATTCGGCAAGGCCATCGGCGCCGACGCCTATTGCCGCGACGCGGCCGTGGCGGTTGAGACGGCCAAGACCTTCGTGGCACGCAAGCACAACCAGGGGGCGGCGGCGCACTAGCGCCCCCTCCCCTCGGGCGGCATCATAGCCCCCCTGTAAACCGCGCCGACGCCTCCCTATCTTGATAAGCCAAGGAGACGACGATGCCACTTGAACGACTGATGCTGATACTTGTGATTGTCCTGGCAGCTGCCGGGGCGACGATTTGGATTGCCTATGTAGTGATGATCGGGGCGGGGTTCTCGCCCATGGCCGGGCTCGCGCTCGGGGTGCCGACAGCGCTCTTCGCCTATATTGCGTGGCGAGTCATTGCCGAACGCGTGACGGATCGCGAAGACAAACACTATGACGGGATCGACAAATGATGATCGCCACGACAGAGACCATCGTTGGCCGCGAGGTCGTTGAGACGCTTGGGCTGGTGCGCGGCGCGACGGTGCGGTCCAAGCATATCGGGACCGACATCATGGCGGGCCTGCGAAACGTGGTTGGCGGCGAGATGAAGGGCTATTCCTCCATGCTCGCCGGCGCGCGGGAACAGGCCCTCGACCGGATGGCGGATGAGGCGCGGCGCCTGGGTGCCGACGCCATCGTCGGCTTTCGGATGGAAACCTCTTCGATCATGAGCGGAGCCTCCGAAATCGTGGCCTATGGCACCGCCGTCCGCCTGCGATGACCCCGGACGCCACCAGCCCAAACGATGCAACCCTGACCGAACAGGGACTGGCCGCGACCGGCCAGGGACAGGTGCTGCTTCTGGCCTGCGGGGCGCTGGCACATGAGATACTGGCCCTCAAAGCCGCCAATGGCTGGGACCACCTCGACCTGCAATGCCTGCCGGCGATCCTGCACAACCACCCCGAGCGGATCACGCCCCTGATCGAAGCCACGGTCGCGCGGCACCGGGAGACCTATCAGACAATCTTCGTCGTCTATGCCGATTGCGGCACCGGCGGGCAGCTTCAAGCGGCCTGCGACAGGCTGGGGGTGGGCATGGTGGCAGGCCCGCATTGCTACAGCTTTTTCGAAGGCAACGACACGTTCGCCGCACGCGACGAAATCAGCGCTTTTTACCTGACCGACTTCCTCGTCCGGCAATTCGACGCCTTCGTATGGAAACCACTCGGCCTCGACCGGCATCCGCAACTGCGTGACATGTATTTCGGCAATTACACCAAGCTGGTCTACCAGGCCCAGACCGACGATCCCGCCTTGACGGCCAAGGCCGAAGGGCACGCCCAAAGGCTCGGCCTCGCCTTTGAGCGCCGTTTCACAGGCTACGGCGACCTGACTACGGCCCTCGCCGCACTCTGATTCTCATCTCGCTAAAAATATCCCCGCCGGAGGCACTGACAAAAAAGCTTGCGCCGCAGGCGCTCCGCTAGATCGCGGGGCCCGCCGCCGCGACGGTGCGGATCCGCTCGACCATGGCCCGCACCCCGTTCGACCGCTGGGCGGACAGATGGTCGTTCAGGCCCAGTCGGCCCAATTCGGCGCGCGCATCCACCTGGCCCACCTCACCCAGGCTCAGCCCGTTGTACAAGGCCGCCAGGACCGCGATCAGACCACGCACGATCATCGCGTCGCTGTCGCCCTCAAAGCGGAACTGACCTGCCTCAACATGCGGGACCAGCCACACCTGGCTTGCGCAGCCGTCGACCTTTGTGGCCGGCACCTTGAAAGCATCGTCCAGGGGCGGCATCGCCCGGCCCATATCTATGAGGTGCCGATAGCGGTCTTCCCAATCGTCGAGAAAGTCAAAGGTCTCGGCAATCTCTTCAAAAGCGGCACTGGCCATTGCGGTCTCTCCTGTCCCGGAATTCTCTCGGGTCGTCTGGCGACTTAGGTCGCCGGGGGGCAAAGGTCCACCCCCTGCCCGGTTACGCGTTCACAAGGAGTGCTTTTCACCGGCTCCGGATTCCGATACCCAAGATCAACGATAAACTAGGCACCGTTCGCAATGCTCCGTCCTGTTCCTCTTCTGCTCTGCCTGACTTTCATGCTCAGCGGCTGCGCTACGCTCAGCCAGTCACGGTTCAATCCGTTGAACTGGATAGAACGTCCTGCGCGAATCATCGAACCGGGAAGCGCGACCCAGCAGCTCGTCCCGGCCGATCGCCAGATCTCGCGGGTCGACTTGCGCGCGCCTGTGACCCAGATCACCTCCGTGCGGGTCGACAGTTTCCCTGCGGGGATCATCGTAACGGCCAGAGGGGTCGCGGCGGGAACCGGCTATTTCAACGCAGCGTTAGTGCCGGTTGGGGCTGAAAATGGCGTTTTGAGCCTTGAAATGCGGGCCGAAGCGCCGGTTTCCCCTGCCCCTGGCGGAACGCCTGCGATCAGCGCGGCAGCCCAGATTGACACCGCCGATCTTGCCGGTGTCCGCCGAATCGAAGTCCGCTCTGCGTCGAACGCCCTCAGCGCCACCCGCTAAAGCCGGACGGTCACCACATCCTGCCCACGGGCCGCAAGGGCCACCTTGCCGCTGCACAGCAACAATGCATCCTCACCGAACACCTCTCCTCGCCAGCCTTTGAGCGAGGGGACATCGCGCTGTCCGGCGGCAATCGAATCAAGTTCCGCCGAGGTTGCGATCAGCTTTTGGGCCACACCTGATTCTTCAGCCTTGGCCTTGAGCAGGACGCGCAACAGGTCGGCGAGTGCCGGATTAACCTGCAACTGTTCCCGCGACCGGTCCGGGCGGGGCATCTTGTCGGCGGGCAAGGCCTGCGCCCGGGCAATCGCCTGCAATATGCCTTGCGCAATGTCGCCCTTGCGGGCCTCGCGCAGCAAAAGCCGCGACCGGCCAAGATCTGCCTCATCCGCAGGCTTGGTCGAGGCCAGTTCGATCAATGCGTCGTCCTTGAACACCCGGCTCCGCGGCACGTCCTTGTCCTGGGCATAGGCTTCGCGAAAGCGGGCCAGTTCCTGCACGATGGCCAGAAACTTGGGCGAGGTTGTCCGCGTCTTGATCCGCTGCCACGCCTCGGCCGGGTCCACACGGTAGGTGGCCGGATCGTTCAGCACGGCCATTTCCTCGGCAACCCAGCGGGCCCGGCCCGATTTTTCGAGCCGCCCGGACAGGTATTCGTAAACCACCCGCAAATGCGTCACATCGGCAAGGGCATAGCGCATCTGGGCATCCGACAAGGGCCGGCGCGACCAGTCGGTAAAGCGCGAGGATTTGTCGACCTCGGCCTTGGCGATCTTGCGCACCAGCGTCTCATAGCCCGCCTGTTCGCCAAAACCGCAGACCATCGCTGCGACCTGCGTGTCAAAAAGCGGTGTGGGGATGACGTTTCCGTCGACGCAAAAGATCTCAAGATCCTGCCGGGCGGCGTGAAACACCTTTACAACGTTTTCGTCGCGAAACAGGTCATAAAGCGGGGCGAGGTCGATGCCATCGGCCAGCGGGTCCACCAGAACGGCATTGCTGTCGTCATCGCCGGGGCTGGCAAGCTGGACCAGGCAAAGCTTGGCGTAATAGGTCCGCTCGCGCAAAAACTCGGTATCGACGGTGACGTAGGGGTGACGGGCGGCGGCGGCGCAATAGTCTGCCAGCGCAGCGGTCGTTTTGATGATCTGCATCAGAGCCTGCTCATTCGCGTGAGGAGGCCGCAGCCTCGGGCACCGCGTCATCGGCGGTAGGTCGTTTTACGGCTTTCCGGTCAGGATGGAAAGAGGCTGCCCTTAACCAATCAATACGGGTGTCTTGTCGCCCGCAGCGTAGCGTTTCAGCACTGCGGGATAGAGCTGATGTTCGAGGGGCAGCACCCGTTCCGCAAGGCTTTCTGCCGTGTCGCCCGGCCGCACGGCAAGCCGCGCCTGCCCAAGGATTGGCCCGTCGTCCAACGCTGCCGTCACCTCGTGGACCGTACAGCCATGTTCTGCGTCACCCGCCTGCAAAGCCCGCTCATGCGTGTGCAGCCCCTTGTAGAGCGGCAGGAGCGAGGGGTGGATGTTCAGCATCCGGCCTTCCCAGCCCGCGATGAAACCCGGCGTCAGGATGCGCATGAACCCGGCTAGGCAGATCAGGTCGGCCCGCGCCTGCCGCAGCACCTTGTCCACGGCCTGGTCAAAGGCCGCCCTGTCCTTGCCAAAGGGCCGGTGATCAATGGCAAAGGTCGGCACGCCCATCTTGCGGGCCTTGGCAAGACCACCGGCCTCCGGGTCATTTGAAAACACCAGCACCGGTTTCGCCGGATGGTCCGGTCCCATCGACCGGACCAGCGCCTCCATGTTCGATCCGCCCCCTGATATCAGGATGGCGACCCGACGCGGCGTCGCTGTCATACCAGCCGCCCGCTATAGGCCACGCCCTCGCCCTTTGTGATGTGGCCAAGCTGGTGCACCGTCTCGCCCATCTCGGACAACAGCGCCGTCAGCGCCTCGGCCTGCCCCGCCTCGACCACAAGGACCATACCGATGCCGGCGTTGAAGGTCTTGAGCATCTCAGCCTCGACGATCCCACCCGCCTGCGAAAGCCAGGCAAAGACAGGTGGCAGGGTCCAGCTGGTCAGGTCGATCTGCGCGCCCAGCCCCTCGGGCAGAACCCTTGGCAGGTTCTCGGTCAGTCCGCCGCCGGTGATATGGGCCAGCCCGTGCACCCCGCCCGCCCGGATCGCCGCCAATGCAGGTTTCACATATAGCCGGGTTGGCGTCAGCAACGCCTCACCCAGGCTGGTGGCGGCAAATGGGGCGGTGTCGGTCCAGACCAGCCCGGCCAGATCAACGATCCGGCGCACAAGAGAATATCCGTTCGAATGGACCCCGTCCGAGGCAAGTCCCAGGATCACGTCCCCCTCGGTCACGCCTGCGGGCAGGTCCGTCCCCCGCTCCATCGCGCCCACGGCAAAGCCGGCAAGGTCAAAGTCGCCGCCATGGTACATGCCCGGCATTTCGGCCGTCTCACCCCCGACAAGGGCGCAGCCGGACCGCAGGCAGCCTTCGGCGATCCCCTCGACGATGCGGGTCGCCTGATCCACGTCCAGCTTGCCGGTGGCAAAGTAGTCCAGAAAGAACAGCGGCTCTGCCCCCTGGCAGACCAGGTCGTTGACGCACATGGCCACAAGGTCGATGCCAAGACCGTCCACATGGCCGGTGTCGATCCCGATCCGCAGCTTGGTCCCGACCCCGTCGGTCGCCGCGACCAGAATCGGGTCCGAATATCCCGCCGCCTTAAGGTCAAAAAGCGCGCCAAAGCCACCAAGGCCCGCCATAGTGCCGGGACGCGCAGTCCGTTTGGCAGCAGGCTTGATCCGTTCGACCAATGTATTGCCCGCGTCAATGTCCACCCCGGCTTCGGCGTAGGTCAGCCCGTTTTTCTGTGTCATGGCGCCCTTGCCCTTTCGTGTCCCGATCGCCGCTGCGATAGCCCAAGCTGCCGCCCCGTGCAACGGGTGGGACAGCTTGGGTGCGCCTTACCGCTTGACCCCGCCCTCCGGTTTTGCGAGGCAGTCTGCCAGTGGGCCTGTAGCTCAATTGGTTAGAGCAAACCGCTCATAACGGTTTGGTTGGGGGTTCAAGTCCCTCCGGGCCTACCACTGCTCGACTTCACCGGCCACGCGGGACTGTGCCGACTGTGCGAATCCTCCATCAGCATCGAAGCACTCCGTCAACGTCGGATGTCGCCCTGCAGCAGACGTCGCGTGCGGCGCCGCACCACTGACGGTGATACTGTTTAGAATGGCCCGGGCATGTCCCGCTCCGGTCAGAACAGACTAGCCAGCCGGTGCAAAGCACATCACTCTTGCCCTGACAACCGACGCATTGGGGGAGCAGCGCAATGACCAAAACCTACAAGGACCTTCGCAGCGCCCGTTGGTTTGCGCCCAATGACCTGCGATCGATGGGCCATCGCAGCCGCGCCATGCAGATGGGTCTTGATCCGTCCGACTGGGACGGCAAGCCGGTCATTGCGATCATCAACACATGGTCCGACCTGTCGCCCTGTCACCATCACCTCAAGGATCGGGCCGAATGGGTGAAACGCGGCATCCTTCAGGCAGGCGGGATGCCCGCCGAGCTTCCGGTGCAGGACTTTTCCGAACAGTTCCTCAAGCCGACCTCGATGCTTTACCGCAACATGGGGGCGATGGAGGTGGAAGAGACCCTGCGCTCTCATCCCGTCGACGGCGTGGTTCTGATGGGGGGCTGCGACAAGTCCACCCCGGCCCTTGTCATGGGGGCGGTGTCGATGGGCCTGCCCTTTATCTTCATGCCCGCGGGCGCAATGCTGCGCGGCAACTACGCGGGTGAAACGCTTGGGTCCGGCACCGACGTCTGGAAGTATTGGGACGAGCGGCGGGCGGGCACTATCGACAAGGCCCAGTGGGACGGGGTGCAGGGCGGCATTGCACGCAGCTATGGCACCTGCATGACCATGGGCACGGCATCGACCATGATGTCGATTGCCGAGGGCTTTGGCCTTTGCCTGCCCGGCGCCAGCTCTATCCCTGCCCCGGATGCCAGCCACAAACGCATGGCCGCCGCCTGCGGCCGCCGGGCCGTCGAAATGGTCTGGGAGGATCTGACCCCGAACCGGATCATCACCCCGCAAAGCACCAGAAACGCCGTGACGGTCGCCATGGCGACAGGCTGTTCCACCAACGCCATCATCCACCTGATCGCCATGGCACGCCGCGCCGGGGTGCCCCTGACCCTTGATGATCTGGACGCCATCGGGCGGACTACCCCGGTCATTGCCAACATCCGTCCCTCGGGCAAAGACTACCTGATGGAAGATTTCTTCTACGCCGGTGGCCTGCCTGCCCTGATGAAGGAACTGGGCGACAAGCTGGATCTGTCTGTCACCACCGTAACGGGCAAGACGCTGGGCGAGGATATCGCCCCCGCCCGGACCTATAACAGCGATGTCATCCGGCCTTTGACCAACCCGGTCTATCACGAAGGCTCATTGGCGGTGCTCAAGGGCAACCTTGCGCCCGACGGAGCCGTCATCAAGCCCGCCGCCTGCGATCCCAAATTCTACACCCATTCCGGCCCTGCCATCGTGGCCGACAGCTATGCCGAGCTGAAGCGGATCATCGACGACGAAGACCATCCAATGACGCCCGACCATGTTCTGGTTCTGCGCAACGCCGGGCCGCAGGGCGGACCGGGGATGCCTGAATGGGGCATGCTGCCGATGCCGAAATCGCTCTTGAAGCGGGGATATCGCGACATGATGCGCCTGTCCGACGCCCGGATGTCTGGCACAAGCTATGGCGCCTGCATCCTGCACGTCGCCCCCGAGGCCTATATCGGCGGGCCGCTGGCCTTGATCGAGGATGGCGACATCATCGAGATGGACATCCCCAACCGGTCATTGCGGGTGAACCTGTCCGAGCATGAGTTGGCCGCACGCCGCGCCCGGTGGACCCCGCCGCCTCCGCGCTATGAACGGGGCTATGGCTGGATCTTCGCCAAGCATATCGAACAGGCCGACAAGGGCTGTGACTTTGATTTCCTGCGCACGGGATTCGGCGCTGCTGTGCCAGAGCCGGAAATCAACTAGCTCTGGCAAGTGGTTGGTCCGGGCGGAAAAAACCGCCCGGACCTTAGATATCAGGCCGCCAGATCGAAGCGGTCTGCGTTCATCACCTTGGTCCATGCCGCCACGAAGTCGCGCACGAACTTTGCAGCGTTGTCGTCCTGAGCATAGACCTCGGCATAGGCCCGCAGGATCGAGTTGGAGCCAAAGACCAGATCGGCGCTGGTGGCGGTCCACTTGACCGCGCCCGACTTGCGGTCGCGGATCTCGTAGGTGCCGTCTTCGGGCACAGGATGCCAGCTGTTGGCCATGTCGGTCAGGTTGACGAAGAAGTCAGTCGTCAACTGGCCCACGCGGTCGGTGAAGACACCGTGCTGCGATCCGCCATAGTTGGCGCCAAGGACCCGCATGCCACCGACAAGAACCGTCATCTCGTTGGCGGTCAGGCCCAGCAGCTGCGCCCGGTCCAGCATCATCTCTTCGGGGCTGACGGCGTAGTCCTTCTTTTCCCAGTTACGGAAGGCATCGGCGAGCGGTTCGAGAACGCTGAACGACTCCGCATCCGTCTGCTCGGCCGTTGCATCGCCGCGACCGGGGGTAAAGGGCACGGCCACGTCGTGGCCAGCCGCCTTGATTGCCTGCTCTAGGCCAACCGTACCGGCCAGAACGATCACGTCGGCGACCGATGCACCGGCCTCCGCCGCGATCGGCTCAAGAATGCCAAGGACCTTCGCCAGACGCTCGGGCTCATTGCCCTCCCATGTCTTTTGGGGGGCAAGCCGGATGCGCGCACCATTGGCACCGCCCCGCTTGTCAGAGCCGCGGAAGGTGCGGGCACTGTCCCAAGCGGTGGTGATCATCTCGGCGGCAGACAGACCGCTGCCAGCGATCTTGGCCTTGAGGGCAGCCACATCGTAATCGGTGGTGCCCGCTGGGATCGGGTCCTGCCAGATCAGGTCTTCTGCCGGGACGTCGGGGCCGACATAGTTGGCCTTGGGTCCCATGTCGCGGTGGGTCAGCTTGAACCATGCACGACCAAAGGTATCGGCAAAGTAGTCCGGATCGGCCATGAACTTTTGGCAGATGGCATTGTAGGTCGGGTCGACCTTCATTGCCATGTCCGCATCGGTCATGATCGGGTTGTGACGGACAGAGGGGTCTGTCGGGTCGACGGGCTTGTCCTCTTCCTTGATGTCCACCGGTTCCCACTGCCAGGCACCTGCGGGGGACTTCTTCAACTCCCACTCGTAGCCGAAGAGCAGCTTGAAATACCCCATGTCCCACTGGGTCGGGTTGGTGGTCCAGGCGCCTTCGATGCCCGACGTAAAGGTATTGGTCGCCTTGCCATCATGTCCGGGGTTGGCCCAGCCAAAGCCCTGTGCCTCGATCCCGGCGGCCTCGGGCTCTACTCCGATATCGTTGACCGCGCCGCGACCGTGGGCCTTGCCGACTGTGTGTCCGCCGCAGGTCAGTGCCGCTGTCTCTTCGTCGTTCATGGCCATCCGGGCGAAGGTCTCGCGCACATGGGCGGCGGTCCGGGCCGGATGGGGCTGGCCGTTCACACCTTCGGGGTTGACGTAGATCAGACCCATGTGGACGGCGGCCAGCGGGTTCTCAAGCGTCGATGCATCGTCGAGATCGCCGTAGCGGTTCTCGCTCGGGGCGAGCCATTCTTTTTCGGCACCCCAATAGACGTCCGTCTCGGGAGCCCAGATGTCTTCGCGGCCAAAGCCAAAGCCAAAGGTCTTCAGACCCATCGACTCGTAGGCCATGTTGCCGGCGAGGATGATCAGGTCGGCCCAGGACAGGGCGTTGCCATACTTTTTCTTGACCGGCCACAACAGGCGACGGGCCTTGTCCAGGCTGGCGTTGTCAGGCCAGGAGTTCAGGGGGGCAAAGCGGATGTTGCCCGATCCGGCGCCGCCACGGCCATCGCCCATGCGGTAGGACCCGGCAGAGTGCCATGCCAAGCGGATCATCAGGCCACCGTAATGACCCCAGTCAGCCGGCCACCAGTCCTGGCTTTCGGTCATAAGGGCCTTTACGTCGGCCTTGACGGCGTCAAAGTCCAGTCCCTTGACCGCGTCACGGTGGTCATAGTCGGGGTCCATCGGATTGGTGCGGGCACCGCCCTGATGCAACATGTCCAGGTTCAGGGCATTGGGCCACCATTTGGTGACAGGCTTGTCCATCGCTGTGTTGCCACCATGCATGACGGGGCAGCCGCCGGTGGGGTTCACATTGTTTCCGTCCATCAGATTCTCCATTCACTGAACAGACCGCCACACGCCGAGCGATCCGAGGCCGTTCTAACCATCTCCGACGATAGAGGCCAATTGAGTATTCTTACCTCTGTGATAAGTTCTGCAAATGATTGGACTGACACTCAAACACCTCAGATACTTCGACGCGCTGGCGCGACAGCAGCATTTTGGCCGGGCCGCTGAAGCCTGCGCCATCTCGCAGCCTGCCTTGTCGCTTCAGATCAAGGAGTTGGAAGGTATGCTTGGGGCGCCGCTGGTTGAGCGGAGCGCCCGGCAGATCCGGTTAACCGCCATGGGTGAAGAGTTCCTGCGCCGCACCCGCCCCATACTTCTTGCCGTGGAAGAGCTTGAGGATCTGGCCCGCGCCTCAAAAGGTCCGCTAAGCGGCCGCCTGCGGCTCGGCATCATTCCGACAGTCGCCCCCTACCTGCTGCCCGAGATCATCACGGCCGTCTCGCAGCGGTTCCCCGATCTTGAGCTGGAACTGCGCGAATCCGTGACGCGCACGCTCATAGATGACCTACTGGATTCGCGTCTGGACGTGGCCATCGTGGCCTTGCCGATCTCGGAACCTGCGCTGCGGGAATTTGCATTGTTCTCAGAGGACTTTGTGCTGGTCCGCCCGCCTGAAGACGCGGCCAAGCCGGTCCCCAACGCCGACATGCTACAGGCCATGCGCCTTTTGCTGCTGGAAGAAGGGCATTGTTTTCGCGATCAGGCCCTGTCGTTCTGCAAGGTAACCGACAAGCAACCCCGTCAGGTGATGGAGGGCAGTTCGCTGTCCACCCTCGTCCAGATGGTCAGCTCCGGGCTTGGTGTCACGTTGATCCCTGAAATGGCCCTCGCGCTTGAGACCCGGTCGGCGGATGTCGCGGTCGCGCGGTTTCCCGCCCCCGGTCCGTCGCGAACGATCGGGATGGTCTGGCGCAAGACCAACCCCCTGTCCGAACAGTTGATGCAGATCGGCGCGATCGTGCGCGGGGTTGGTCAGGCCAAGCGCGACACCATCATCAGCACCAGGTTCTGAACGGCAAAGCCGCCGCTGCCGCCCCAACGCTAGCGTGCGATCACCAGATCGGCTTTCAGCCCGCCGAGCGATGAACTGGTCCCCAGCCGCAGCATCCCGCCGTGGGTCCTGGCGATATCGGCCACGATGGCAAGCCCGAGGCCAACGCCCAGCCCCCTGTCCTGATTGCGGGCGGGATCAAGGCGGGTAAAGGGGCGCATCGCCTCTTCTCTTTGGTCCGCCGGGATACCGGGACCGTTGTCCTCGACCGAAAATCGCAACGACTTTTCTCCAATGGCCAGGGTCACCTCAGCGCAGGTGCCATAGCGCAAGGCATTGCCGATCAGGTTGTCCAGCGCCCGACGAATGGCGAGGGGCCGCAAAGGCACCGGTCCGTTCAGAAGGCCCAGGCCCACGACGCCGCCCAAGCTGGCCGCCTGCGCCGCTCTTCGGGCATTTTCGACCACTTCTGTGATCAGGGCGACGGGGTCGGTCGGGATCAGCTCGTCACCCGCATCGCCCTTGGCAAAATCGAGGAAACCATCGACGAGGCGCTCCATATCCTCGACATCGCGGATCAGAGGCCCGGCCTCGGCATCGTCCATCAGGGAAAGGCTCAGTCGCATCCGGGTCAACGGGGTCCGCAAATCGTGACTGACGCCCGACAGCATCATGGTCCGCGCCTGGGTCTGGCGTTCGATCCTTGCGCGCATCTCCATGAAGGCCGTTCCCGCCGCCCGCACCTCGATCGCGCCAGAGGGGTGATAGGGCACGATCCTGCCCTTGCCGTACTCCGCCGCCGCCGCAGCCATCAGCTTGATCGGGCGCAGTTGGTTGCGCAGGAAAACATAGGCGATCACCGTCATCAGCCCCCCAAGCACAACCATCAGGACAAGCAGTTGGTGCGGATTGGAGGCCGACAACCTGATCCGATCAAAGGTGATCCGCATCGGCCCATAGGGCAGGTCGAGCCACAGGTCGACGGTCCGGTCATCGACCAGTTGCAGAATGACAAGCTCTGGTACACCTCGCCTTAGCAATTCGTCGACGGCCTGCCCGGACAGATCGTAAAAGCGCCGATAATCCGACGCAGGAACGTCCGCCGCCGGAAGGGTCACGTCAAGGTCCAGCGGACCGGCGATGGCAAGGGCCGCGGCCTGAGCCGATGGCAGATCCGGGGCGGCGTTCACCGTGTCGATGAGGTAGCGCAACTCGAGCACCACAGACCGGGTCATCTGCCGCGTCACCCCATCGAAATGGCGCTGGATAAAGCTGACCGAGATGACAAGCTGCAGGGTAACGACGGGCAAAACAAGAATCGCAAGCGCCCGCCCATATAGGCCGCGAGGGAGATAACGCTTGAGCCAGCCGAATTTCATCTTTCAAGGCTACAGGGCCGCGCACGGCAGGGAAAGAGAGCGATGGACATGACGGCGCCCCCGATTGCAGGCGAAGCCGTCTGGCTTGACCCCTTGTTGCGCCGGGTTCTGGCCCCGAACCCTTCGCCCATGACCTATTGGGGGACGAACTCCTACCTCCTTGGATCAGACGCCGGCCTGTGTGTGATCGACCCTGGACCGGACGAACCTGCCCATCTGGCGGCCCTTCTGGCGGCCATCGGCCCTGCCCCGGTCAGCCACATCGTTGTGACCCACAGCCACAAGGACCACTCGCCCCTTGCCCGTCCGCTGGCGGCGGCAACGGGCGCGCCGGTCTTGGCCTTTGGCGATGCCACCGCCGGGCGGAGCGCGATCATGGCAAAACTGGTCGAGGGCGGTCTGACCGGCGGCGGCGAAGGCATCGACTACGCCTTTGCCCCCGACATCGTCGTGGCCGATGCCGACCGGATTACAGGTGCCGACTGGCAGCTTGATGTCATCCACACGCCTGGCCACCTGGGCAACCACATCTGCCTGCGCTGGGAGGACCAGATGTTCACCGGCGATCATGTGATGGGCTGGGCCAGTTCCCTCGTCTCGCCCCCCGACGGGGATCTGACGCAGTTCATGGCCTCTTGCGCCCGTCTGCAAAAGGAACAGGTCCGGATCTACCACCCGGGCCACGGAGAACCGGTCGAAGATCCAGCCGGAAGGCTCGACTGGTTGATCAACCACCGGATCGGACGAGAAGACCAAATCCTTGACGTCCTGGGCAGCGCGCCGGGTGCCTTGACGGTGAGCGACCTGACCAAGGCCATCTACCACGATGCCCCCCCAGGATTGCAGCAGGCCGCCGCCCGCAACGTCCTGGCCCATCTCATTGATCTGATTGGTCGAAACCGGATCAAGGCCGATCTGCCCCTGTCTGCCACCAGTCGTTTCAGCCCGGTCCAAAATTCAGTTCAATAAAATCGCAAACCCCACTGGACGCGGGTCAGGGGCGTTGCTATACGGCGCATCGGTGTTCCGGCGTAGCTCAGCGGTAGAGCAGTTGACTGTTAATCAATTGGTCGTAGGTTCGATCCCTACCGCCGGAGCCAA
>CALFSV010000016.1 GCA_937916485.1 uncultured Paracoccaceae bacterium
GCAATTGTCGGCTGACATGCCGCTCGGCCAACCCCACTGCGTCGGCCAGTTCCTGAATGGTGGCGAACTCACCGGCCTCCATGCGCCGCCGCCAGCCCCATGCCCGGCCAATGGCCCGCTGTACCGCGCAAAAATCGCAACGCGCTGCCGTTGAAGCGAATTCATCTGCTCTCGGTGCGAACAGAGACACCCGAAGGCGGCGTGGTTGTGCGGAGTGATGCGAATTTCAGCGAGGTATTGATCGAGAGCCCCGAGGTCGCATCGGGCGGAAAGCAGACGGTCGACTTGAAACTCGATTTGGTGAAACTGCCATTTGGCAGTCAAGACAATTGGGTTTGAGAAGCCGTGGCCACAATCTGACTGGCCACACGATGTAACGTTGCCCTTTATTACAGTCCGAATGGTACTTGCTGCCGTCCCTGTAAATGCATCACACCACAAAATAATGGGATCAGCGACACCTAAGGCCAGGGGAAACGCGGAACTCGGCGTCTCGCCCCACAAGGATCACTCGAATTGATCCAGCTCTTCGTCGATGGCGGCCAAGGTCGAGATCCGTTGGCCTACAGCCTCAGGGTTCCGGCCCAGATATGCAACCGCGATCAACCGCAAAACCGACAGCATTGTGGCATGCGTGGGAAACGGGCCGTAGCTCGCGACATGGCAAGGCAGGACCACTTCCGAAAACCGTTCTGCCTGCGCCGCATAGGCATGATCGGTCAGAGTGATGACCCGCATGCGCGTGGTTCGGGCATGGGCCAGCAGTGATCTCAGAACCTTGGGTCGGGGTTCGAAAGTCAACACAATCAGCACATCGCGCGGGCCTGTCATCGACAGCTCGTTGGCCCAGGTCTGCCCCTCCCCACGCAGCTCTTGTACGCCGTGACGCAGCCGCGCGAACAGCGACTGACCCAGCCGGGCCACGCCTTGTTCATCGCCGAACCCCACAAACCATATGCGGGGCGCGGTTTCGAGGATCTGCGCGATTTCGGGCAACAGGTCTGAGCGCAATTCCTCGAAGGTCCGCGTTAGGTTGCGCAGTTCCAGTTCGAGATGGTCGGAAATTGTCCGCCCAAAGGTTGCGGGCTGGGATATCGATTCGAGGTCTGAATAGGGCTCGCGCCGGTTGCGCTCTTCACGGGCCTGAAGCCGAACCTCCTCGAAATCGGCATAACCCAAACTGCGGAAAAAACGAGCAGTTGTGGCCTTTGAAACGCCGGCGCGTGCAGCCAGTTCCGTGGCGGTGTGCGTTTCGACAAGGCCCTGATTTTGCAAGAGAACCTGCGCTATCTTCCTCTCGCTCGATGTCAGGCTCGACGAACGCTCCTGGATTCTGAGGATCAGTCGTGAGGCCATGGGGCACGATTTCTCTTGACGTTTGGAACTCTTGTTTCATGGTTGTGAAACAATGAAACACACGAAATGGACACCATGTCGACCTCCAAGACAATCCGCGAAAAGATATGGACGAAACTGAAGGACGTGGCGAGACCGGACACCCGCTTCCACATGAACTTTGCAGAGGTCATCCCAGATTTCGAAGGGTCCGAAGCAGCCACGGAACGCGTCGTGCAGGACCAGGCCTATGCCGACAGCCGCTTTGCCTTTATTACGCCCGACAACTGCCTGGCCGACCTGCGGCGTCGGATGATCGAGGCCGGCAAGCCATTCGTGATGTCGACCTACGGGATTTACCGCGGGTTCCTGTACCTGGATCCCGCAACAGTGCCTGAAGGCGCAGCACTCTATGCCTCTTGGCTGGATGGGATGGAGCATTTCGGCGTGCCGATCACACTGGAGGAGATCGCTCGAAAGGGCCGGTTCGACTACCTAGTGACAGGTGCGTCTGCCGTTTCCGTCAACGGTGTCCGGTTCGGCAAGGGGCACGGCTTCTTCGACCTGGAATGGGGCATGTTCACGGATCTTGGCCTCGTAGATGACGACACGCCGGTCCACGCCGTCGTACATGACGTGCAACTCGTCGAGGACCAGTTGCAGCCCTCGGAGACCGACATTCTCGTTGACACGATATTCACGCCAACGCGCACCCATGTGGTCGAGCGCCGCGCCAAGCGGCCCCGCGGCGTGAAGTGGCCCCTGCTCGAACCCAAGCAGATCGCCGACACACCGCCCCTGCAGGAGCTTCAACGCCTGCAAGGCCTTGCCTGACCCATCGCAACAAGAGGAGCCCTTCCCAATGAGCCTCAGACTGAACCGCCGTCACTTCCTGGGAACTGCTGCCGCAACCGCCGCAGCTGCGTCCATACCTCTGCGCGCCCGCGCTTCTACGCCCTTCACTATGCAAGCCGCATGGATCAACGACGCCGAGTTCGCCGGCTACTTCATCGGCATCGACGAAGGCTACTATGCCGCGGAAGGCCTTGATCTGACCTATCTGTCCGGCGGCCCGGATGTGATCCCGGAAAGCACGATCATCGCGGGCCGCGCCGATCTGGCGCTGACCACGCCCGACACGACAATCAAGGCCATCGTGGAACAGGGCGCGCCCTTCAAGATCATCGGCGCGCAGTATCAGAAGAACCCGATCGGCATCGTCTCGCTGGCGTCCAACCCGATCAACGAGCCCCGCGACTTGATTGGCAAAACGCTGGCTGTGCCGCCGGTGAACGTGATCTCGGTCAACGCCATGCTGGCGCTGAACGGCATCGACCCCGGTCAGGTGAACATCGTGCCCTATGCCTACGACCCGACCCCGCTGATCCGGGGCGAGATCGACGCCAGCCTCGATTTCACGACCAACGTGCCCTACACGATCAGCCAGCAGGGCGTCGAGGCGACCTCCTTTCTGCTCTATGACTTCGGCTTCACAATCTACAACGACACCGTCGTCGTGACCGAGGAAACGCTTACCTCTAAGCGCGCCGAGCTGGTGGCCTGGCTGCGGGCCTCGCGTAAGGGCTGGGAAGCGAACTTCAAGGATCCGAATGGCTGGCCGCCGAAATGGGCCGATACCTGGTTCGCCGGGACGGGCCGGAGCATCGAGAACGAGATCTTCTTCAACAATGCTCAGCAACCTCTGATGGAAAGCCCGGCGGGCTATATGGGCATGACCGAGGAAGGGATTGAGGCAAATCTGCGCGCCCTGGCCGAGGTAGGCATAAAGGGCACCCGCGATATGTTCGACACCACACTGCTTGAGGAGATCTGAGCGTGACCCCGGATGGAATTTCTCTTTCCGGGGTAGGAAAAACCTTTTCGGGGCGGGGCAAGGTGGTCGAGGCTTTGCGCGACATAACCCTGTCCTGCCCCAAAGGCTCGTTCACGGCGATTATTGGCCCTTCGGGATGCGGTAAGTCTACGGTGATGCGTGTCGCACTAGGGCTAGAAACGCCCGATACCGGCGTGGTGCGGATCGCAGGCAAGACCCCGATGGGTGCCGCTAAGGCCGGCGAGACCGGGGTTGCATTCCAAGACGCGGCGCTTCTGCCTTGGCGGAACGTACGGCGCAATGTCGAAGTGCCGCTCGAGGTGCTAGGCCGCCCGATCGCGCAGGCCCGCGACCACATCCAGCACATGATCGAGCTTGTCGGGCTCAAAGGGTTCGAGAACGCGCTGCCCGGCGAATTGTCCGGCGGGATGCGCCAACGGGTCGCCATCGCCCGCGCGCTGGTCACGCATCCGCAGTTCCTGTTCATGGACGAGCCGTTCGGGGCGCTTGACCAGATCCTGCGCCGCCAAATGAATCTCGAGCTGCAACGCATCTGGACCGAGACCGGCTCGACCGCGCTTCTGGTCACCCATGGCATCGACGAGGCCGTCTTTCTGGCCGATCGCGTGGTCGTTATGCACGCGAACCCGGGCCGGATCGTCGATGTGATCGAAGTCGGCTTCGACCGCCCCCGTGCGCCGGGGCTGTTTTCGGACCCGGCCTTTCACCGAGTGTGCGATCATATCGCCGAGGTCTTGCATGGCGGCTGACGCATCGGGCCCGTGGCGCGGATTGCGCAATGCGGCGATCCTTCTCCTGATCTGGGAAATCGTCGGGCGGCTCGATCTGGTGGCGGGGGGCGCGCTGCCGGGCATCTCGGAAATCCTGATCCGGCTCTGGGTCGATTGGGGCGATTATCCCCGCCACATCGGCGCGACGCTCTATGCCTCGTCCATGGGGTTCCTGATCGGTAATGCGCTCGGGATCGGCGCGGGCGTCCTGTTCGCACTTTCGCCCACGGCGCTGAGGCTCTTTCGGGGCGTGAACATCGCGGTCTTCGCCCTGCCCCCCATCGCCATCGCGCCGATCCTTGTCCTGACACTGTCCGGAATGGCCCCCCGGATCGCGCTTGCGGCACTGGGGGTCTATTTCGTCACCATGACGGCCACCGTCATCGGCTTGAGCCAGGCCGACAGCCGCGCGACCGATGTGATCCGCGCCTATGGCGGCACGCGCTGGGACATCTTGCGCCGCGTGCAGTTCCGTGGCGCGCTGCCCTCGATCCTTGCGGGGCTGCGCGTGGCCGCACCCAATGCGGTGCTGGGCGCGATCCTTGCCGAATTCGGCGGCGGCGGGCGCTGGGGGCTCGGGGCTTATCTTCTGGGCTCGCTGGGGCGCGGCGAGCCTGACCGGCTCTGGGGCATCGGATTGGTCGCCACGCTGATCGCGGGCCTGTCCTATGGCCTGTTCGCGCTGCTGGCTGCCCGCACGGTCGGGTCCACACGCGCGGTCACGCTCAACACCGCCGTGCCCGATGCAGCCCCCCGCGCCGGGCACCCCTTGGGCCGCATCGCGCTGACCTTCGGCACGATTGCCCTGCCCTTTCTGGTCTGGTGGGCCTTCATCGAGGCGACCGGCGTGCCGGACCTGATCTCGAAAACGCCGTGGGGCGTGGTCGAATACCTGTTTCTGGACCCGACGGCAGAAAGCGCGCAGACACGGCTTCTGGCGGCCCTGGTCGAGACCTTGCCGATCACCTTCCTTGGCATGGCGGCGGGGCTTGGCTTTGCGTTTCTGCTCGCGATTTCCTCGCGCCTCTTTCCGCGCGCCATCGAGGCTTTCATGCCCGTTGCCCTTGTCACGCAAACCATGCCGCTGGTCGCGCTGACGCCGCTTCTGGTGCTGATCCTAGGGCGGGGGCCGTCGCTCACGCTTTGGGTCACGATCTCGGTCACATTCTTCCCGGCCTTCGTGACTCTGGCCCAAGGCCTCGCCCTCGTGCCCCGCAGCGCCGAGGATCTGCCGCGCGCCTATGGCGCCAGTCGCTGGACCGAAATGCGCATGGTCACGATCCCGGCCTCGCTGCCCTATCTCTTCGCTGCAACCCGCCTGACGGTGCCCCGCGCGCTTCTGGGGGTGATGATCGCGGAATGGCTTGCGACGGGAAAAGGCCTTGGCAACCTGCTCAACCAGTCGCGCGGCTTTCTCGATTACGGGATGATCTGGACCGTCGCCGCCGTCTCGGTGTTGCTGTCGGTCCTTTTCTATCAGGCCGTCGTCATCGTCGAACGGCGGGTCTTGCGACGGCTCGGCATGGCAACGGCGGAATGAGGGAACCGATGAGCAACCTGGAGACCCGTATCGCGCAGGGGCGCGGGGATGAAACCGCCGACACCGTTCTACGCGGCGGCGTGGTCTGGGACCTTGTGACCGACACGATGATCCCGGGCGACGTGGCGATCTGTGGTGACACGATCGTGGGGATCGGCGCCGCCTATGAGGGCAAGCGGACCGTCGATGTCACGGACCTGACACTGGTGCCAGGCTTCATCGACACGCATCTGCATATCGAAAGCTCGCTCGTCACACCGTTCGAATTCGACCGCTGCGTGACGCCGCTGGGGGTGACGACCGCAATCTGCGATCCACATGAAATCGCCAACGTGATCGGCCCCGATGGCATCCGCTATTTTCAGGAGGCCAGCCGCCATACCCTGATGGACATTCGCGTGCAGCTGTCGTCCTGCGTTCCCTCGACCGAGATGGAAACCGCCGGCGCCCGGATCGAGGCCGGGGATCTTGTCGCGCTGATGAACCATCCCTCCGCCATCGGGTTGGCGGAATTTATGAATTACCCCGGCGTGATCCTCCGCGACCCAGCCGCCATGGACAAGCTGCGCCTGTTCGAAGGGCGCCACATCGATGGCCATTGTCCGCAACTGTCGGGCTGTGACCTGAACGCCTATGTGGCAGCCGGAATCCGCACCGAGCACGAGGCGACCACAGCCATCGAGGCGCTCGAAAAGCTTCAGAAGGGTCTGCGCGTCCTTATCCGCGAAGGGTCGGTGTCCAAGGATCTGCACGCGCTGCAACCGCTGCTGACCAACGTCACCGCCCCCTACATGAGCCTATGCACCGACGACCGGAACCCGCTCGATATCGGCGAAGAGGGGCACCTTAACTTCATGAGCGCCGAGTTGATCCGGTTGGGCACGCCGCCCCTCGCCGCCTATCGCGCG
>CALFSV010000017.1 GCA_937916485.1 uncultured Paracoccaceae bacterium
GATCTGGTCCAGAATGTGCTTAAGGTCGTTTGTGTTGACGTAAACCATTTGAGTGTCCCTCGAATTTTCAATTTCACCGAATCGCAAACCATCGTTCGCGACACTTCCCGGTTGGTATGAGGGTGTTTCGGGGTCTCGGGATGCACCCATAGTCGACCAGTGTTGTGGACCCTGGGACTAAAACAATCAGACCTTGGTACCATTTTGCCGGGACCTTCCGGCACGTGGAAATACGCAAACCCCAATGCAGCAAGGCAAGAAATGCGCTGGCCGACGGCAACCACCTCAGAGTGGCCGAAGGTCCAATAGGACCCCCCTGCCCGATCGTCCAAAAAAGAAGACCCCCCGCATGGACTGAACCAGCGGGGGGTCTTGAGCTTTGATCTTGCCGCCCATCCTTGACGGCAAGCGGTTGATGACGAGCGGGCGTTTACCGTTCGCGGAACGCGCGGGCGATCTGATCCTGGAAGGGTTTCACAAGATAGGACAGAGCTGTGCGCTCAGAGGTGGTAACATAAATTTCGACCGGCATGCCGGGACGAAGTTCCCGTCCACCCAAAAGGTCGAGCTGCTCGGGGGCAACTGCGACCCGGATCGAATACATGTCCATGCCCGTCACCTGATCGCGAGTGGCAGCCGCGGCGACATATTCGACAACGCCCAAGATTTCCGGCGTCGCATTCTGTTCAAAGGCCGAAAAGCGCAGGCGTGCCGGGCGATCAACCTCAACCTGTTCGATCTGCACGGCAGGCACCCGCCCCGTAAACACCAGGCTGGCGTCTTCGGGCACGATGGTTGCCAGGATCTCGGCGGGCGAAATGACTCCGCCAATCGAGTTGACGTTGATGTCATTGATCCGACCTGCAATGGGCGCGCGGATATCAGTGCGGGCCAATGTCGCTTCGACGACCAGACGACGTTCGTTCAATTCGGTCAGTTGCGGATCAATCTCACGCAGTTCTTGCTGCGCATCCGTCCGCGCCTGATCGCGCAAGGAAAGAATGTCGAGTTCGAATTCGCTGATCCGGCTACGGGCCCGGGCCAGCGTCGACAGGATATCGCCACGTTCACCCTGCAACCGCACATTTTCACGGTTGATCGAGAAGACCGCGTTTTGCGCGGTCAGCTGGCGATTGGAAAGCTGTTCGACCCGGTCATTTTCGGTCGAAACCAACAGGATTTCTTCATTCTTGGCGGTAAGGCGCGCCTCGAGACCTTCGATCTCGGCACGAACCTGCTCGATCCCCAGTTCCAGCTGCTCGCTACGGCTGCGATAAGAGGCAATGACACCTTCGAAAATCCGCAGCTCACCTGCATAGATCTCTGAAATCGTCTCGCGCGGCGTGACAAGCTGATCAAGACCGGTGGGCAGTTCAAAGCCGTCATTCAAATCGCGTTGTGCTTCGAGACGCATCTTGCGGATCGAGTATTCCGCGATCCTGCCATGAAGAATGGCCCGTTCGGTCCAGGCGGCGGTATTGTCGATCTGGATCAGGACATCGCCTGCGTTGACGGTGTCGCCCGACCGGACGAGAATGTCTTGCACGATGCCACCGTCACGGTGCTGCACAACGCGCAGGTCGCGGTCGACAGCAACTTCGCCAGTCAGGACAACCGCACCGACCAGATCGGCACGCGCCGCCCAGCCAAAGATACCGGCAACCAACAGACCCGACAGCACAAGGCCGCCGATAACGCGCCCGCGAATGGAATATATCTTCTTCTTATCGGAGGAGATGTCGTTATTGAGTTTCATCTTCATATTCCTCTATCAGACTTGATCTGAAAATTGGGTCTGGTCTTCGGGCAAGTTGCTCTCGATGAGCAGGGTAAGATCGACATGACCGTCGACGTCGAAATCGAATTCGATCACGCGCGCGACCATCCCTTCTTCGCTGGCCGATCGGAACGACAGCCGGCTGGGGACCGCATCCGCGGTCTCACCGCTGGCCTCGCGCATACGCGTTTCAAGTTCCGAACCGGCCTCGGGCGTCGACGCCCACAGACGGTCATCGGCGAAATCGTCAAACCCAATGGCAAAGCTTTCGGAGACGCGCACTGTGTCACCACGACTAAAGTCGGTGATCTGAAAGAACTTTGGCGCGTCGTCATCATGCTTGCCAGCTACCAGTCCGGAAAAGTCGAATTCATCCGCCGCAGAGCCGGACACGAATGCCTCGACATCAACGATCTGGTCGGCGGGTCCACCGTCTAGCTGAACCTCGCCCGAAGCGACGTCTGTCCGACTGCTGACCTGTGCTGCTGACAGATCGACGGTGTCGAACCCTTCGCCGCCTTCGATCAAGTCAACATCGGCATCGGCAGAGAGATGGATTGTGTCATCGCCAATCCCTCCCAATAGCACATCCCGACCGATGCCATCATGCAAGATGTCATCGCCTTTGCCGCCAACGATCCGGTCATTGCCGTCGCGTCCAAAAATGGTATCGGCCCCGATGCCACCCAGTAGCAGATCGTTGCCAAGGCCGCCGTCAACCTCGTCGTCCCCGGCCTCGCCCATGACAAGGTCGTCACCTGCGCCGCCTGCAAGGCGATCATGGTCATCGCCCCCCATGACCGCGTCATCGCCGTCGCCGCCGTCAAGAACGTCGTCGCCAGCGCCACCGAAGAGGACATCGTCGCCCCCCATACCATCGATCCGATCGTCCCCACCAAGACCAAGGATCTCCTCGGCCGCATCGGTGCCGAAGATGTCATCGGCTGCCTCGGTTCCCTCGATATACTCGCGGTCCGCCGGCCGGACGGTCAGTTCATGTCCATTGTGCGGTAGGTCCGTCGGGGTCGACGGGTCTACAATTTCAGGCCCAGTCTCAGGCCCAGTCTCAGG
>CALFSV010000018.1 GCA_937916485.1 uncultured Paracoccaceae bacterium
CTCACAGCTCAATCGCCGCTGTTATCTTCTTCGAGGAGCTCAAAGACGTCATGTGATTTAGATGATTGATTTTTTTGAATTATTCTCTTTGGCATCTGCATTGAGCCATCAGACCAACGCCTATTGAGGCGTCGGTCTAAAAGCGCTTCGCTGCAATCTGCAGTCGCGCATCAGGCTGTGTAACCAAACCCAAAAATGGGAAGAGCAGGTTTTGCGATCATCTCTATTACTGGCTACCACGCAAACATAGGACCCACACAGCAAGGCTGCCCCATGTCATCACGGTACTCAAGCGAGGTTGTCATCCGTGTCACTTTCAGAAGGCGTTCCTTCTCAACCAGTACGACTTCGCAAAATCGTTAGTCACCATTGGGCGCTCGTTTAAGGCATCCTGCCAGCAGCAGGGTAGTGCGAAGAAGACGAACAACGAGCAGTTCGATTGATGCCAGCGTTTTCAAAGTACGCTGCCATAGCACAGTTCCCATCGGCGTGCCAACCTTGATCTCGTTTGCAGCCTATACCAGTGCCTGTTCATCAATTTGCCTAACACGTTTATTTATCAACTTGAGCAGAAAACGGCGCAAAACTGGATTTTCGCTGAACCTTGGCCGCGCCACCTCGGTAGGCGTCCATTCAAAAAACATCGCATCCTGAAGATGAAACTATGCGCTTGGCCATGTGAGCCCTATAATTGAACTATGGCGTGTCACAAAAACGAACAACCAGATCTATGGTCGGCTGCAAACAAGCCTGAAGACGTGAGCCGTGCGCCTCAACGTCGGCTGTTGCCGCATGATCTCGATGTGGCGCTGAAGTATCTGACAGACGGTGAACTCGCTGCTTTGGCCAAAGCAGTCGAACAGGAAAAGTTGCGACGCTCCCCTGGACCTGCAGATAAAATCCCAGTCGCACAAAAACGCTCTCAGCAAAAGCCGATAACGCCGACTGTGGAAGGGCTGACGCAGTCCCAAGTCAATTTGATCCGGTCATCAGTCAAAGCCGGTGTGAAACCTGCAGCGCTATCGCGGCAGTTTGGTCTCTCGCGCGATCAAATCACAGCTGCCCTGAAATCTGCAAAGTAAAAGGCAACTTTTGCAAGAAGCGGCCGAAAGTACATCTGTCTTCGTCAGCCCATGCTGGATGCAACTTTGGAGCGTTTTGCCATCAACTGCATGTAGCTTATCACGCTGTGAGCGAAATCGTCGCCATATTTGAGCCAACCATCAAACTCATCGCGTTCAGACTCTGTGACAAGATGATAGCCCATTGTCCAGTTAGCAAAACGCCGTTTGTTTATAGTATTGTCGCAGAGAATTTCCATGTCAGCGTGGCGCGGGTCTTTGCGGATCATGCCAACAAGATCATCCAGCACGTCATCCCCAGCTTCAAGCACTTGAAAATACTGGGTCTGTGTGCGCAGCAAATACCCAGTAACACCCATTTCGCAGTTGTGCCGCCATGCTGTTTTCAGAATGTTGTGATCAGCTGTGTTGGGCAAGTCGGTCTTGGCTGTGCTTTGGTAAAGAACAGTGCGGAGCATCGTGGGTTGTCAGTTTACTCGTTGCGTAAGATCACCCAAGGTCAAGTCTCTTCACAATAACAGCTCTGCGCCAAGTACTCAAACAGTGGTTTTGTAATGGTCGGCCCTGCAGGACTCGAACCCGCAACCAAAGCTTTATAATCGCTCTGCTCTAACCAATTGAGCGACAGGCCCACTGCGAAACGACGTATCCTGGCTATACCACGTTTTCAAAGTCAAATTGCAGATGTTCAGCATTCGCAAGCCAATTTTGAACCGCTGCATCGGCACCAACGCCCACACCTGCCACACCGAGGAAATGGATTTCGAAAAGTGCGGTCTCGCTGTGTTCGGACCACTGTCCGCCAGATCGAACTATAAAGCTGCGCATCAGCGCCACAGGATCAGCAGTCTTGCGCAGCTGTTGCAAGATGTCTTGAAAGTTGAGTTGTTCAATCACCGTCAACCTCCTGCTTTGGTCTGGTTTTGATTTAGGGAGGATTTGCGATCACGCAAGCGCCTCAGGCGTTTGCATGTGTCATCACTTGTCAGAGTTCGGTATGTATCGCAGTGTGCGTCTGCTGCAGTGTAGATTGCACTGCCGTGCTCCGCTGTTTCCGTGTTTTGAGAGGGACGCGTTGCAGACAGCGGAGCACACAGCAACGGCACACTGGCATCAGCGCGACACAGCGCAAAACCTCATAGAACATGCATTCTATGAGATTTTTGCTTAAGCCTTTGAAATCATTTTAACTTCAATTCCAACCATTTTCGGTCGACCAACCAAAACCTCAGACTTTACAGTCAGACACAACATAACATTAGGTTTTGAGGGGATCGCGCTATGCGCCAAGCACAGACATTGAACGAAGCTCAACTGCGCAGGGTTATACAGTACTGCCGCAGTCGCCGTCATCCTGTGCGTGATGAGACAATCGTTCTGTTCAGCTTCTATGCCGGGCTACGGGCCAAGGAAATCGCCGCGCTCACCTTGGGCGACGTGTACGATGAAGCGGGTGCTGTGCGTACACAGTTCATCCTCTCAGCTGTGCAGAGCAAAGGCGGCAGAACACGCACCGTTTACCTCAACCAGCGGCTGCGGCGCGCGCTGGCTGAATATGCAGCTGGCATCTGTACCGATAAACCTCAGCGTCCCCTGTTTGAGAGCCAAAAGGGCGGGCATTTCTCGGCCAACACCATGTGCCAACTGTTTCTCGACATCTACAAGGCAGTCGGCCTCAAGGACGCCTCAAGCCATTCAGGACGCAGGACTTACATCACCAGATTGGCGAACAAGGGCGTGGGCGTGCGCCTGCTGGCCGAACTGGCGGGGCATAGCCACATCTCTACTACCCAACGCTATATTGATGTGAATGCTGAACAGCTGACTGCAGCGGTTGAGCTTCTTTGATAGACAATTTGGGCGGAAAGCAGACTTTATCCGCATATGTGAACCGATCAAGCTCGTTTAATGAAAGCCTACATCCACATTCGTCTGATTCTGGGATGAACTCTGACCAAACGTAAGACGACTTTAGAGCCCATTCGAGCCTTTTGGTCTAGTGCAAACAAAAAAGAAGTGACGCGCCCCATGCCTGCTGCTCCGCCCGAGATCACTGCCGTCTTTCAAGCCAGTCTTTCGGTCATGTTCATCCCTCTTGCTGCTCGCTCATATGCATTCGCCACCATCGACCACAAAGGCATGACCAGTCATGAATGAGGATTTGTCTGACGCTAGAAATACGATGGCATCCGCGATTTCGTCGACGTTTCCGAAGCGGCCCATAGGTACAGCTTCGCGGATGTATTCCTCAAGCTTGTTGCGCCCGCCCATTTGAACTTCAAAACCGCTGTTGAAGGGTGTGTCGATAAACCCGGGACAGAGCGAATTGAAACGGATGTTTTCTTTTGCATAATCTGCGGCCATCTGCCGCGTCATCGCGAGGACCGCATGCTTTGTCGTGGCATAGGCAATCATCTCGCGGTCGTACTGAATGCCCGAGTTCGACGATGTGATAATAATGCTTCCCCCTCCCTGACGACGCATCGGAGCAAGCGCCGCCTGCGCGGCAACGAAATGCGACCGCACGTTAAGTCTCCAAGACAAGTCCATGTCCGCGACCGCGACCTGTTCCAGTTTGCCTTCGATCTGCACGCCTGCGTGGGAATGAAGAATATCCAGTTGCCCCTCGTCCCGCACCACGTCACCAATCGCCGCGACCAGTTCGGCATCATCGGTGACGTCGACCTTGAACGCCCTAGCCTTGTGCCCCTCGTTCCTGATGCGTGTCGCAACCGCTTCGGCTGCGGCGGCGTCCTTGTCCGTGACCACAACCATTGCACCTTCCCGTGCAAGGGCCTTTGCACCGGCAGCGCCAATCCCGGAGCCGGCAGCCGTTACGAAAGCAACGCGATTTTCCAGAAGCATTGAAACCTCCAAGGTTTTTTGCTCTCAGCGCTTGTCGCCGCGCCGTAGAATGAGTTGTGCGAACACCAGAAGGACGAGGGATCCAAGCATCACTATCGTACCGATGGCGTTGACCTCCGGTGTTACTCCCCGCCGGATCGAAGAAAAAATGTAGATCGGCAATGTCGTCTCTGAGCCGGCAACAAAAAAGGCGATGATGAAGTCGTCGAAGCTGAATGTGAAGCTCAGCAGAAACCCGGCCAGGATCGCTGGTGTGATCAGAGGAAGTGTGATGAGCCGGAACGTCCGCAAGGGCGGTGCATAGAGGTCAGCAGATGCTTCGGACAAGGCGCCTTCAAGTCCTTGTAGCCGAGCCCGTACAATTAGGACCACCAGCGCGAGAGTGAACATCGTATGGGCGGCAATGAGGGACGGCATGCCCATGGATAGGGCTAGGGGCTCTCGGCCTTTGGGCCAGATGCTTGCTAGCCACGGGTTGACCGCATCAAAAACGGTCACCAACGCTATGAGAGTTGCGATGCCGATCACGATACCGGGGATCATCACTGCGATGTAGATGATCGCATCAAAGAATGTGCGAGCTGGACCTTTGATGCCTTGCAGGCCAACCGCAGCCATCGTGCCGAGAATGCTAGCCAGTGTTGCTGACACGAAAGCCACAAAGAGGCTGTTGCCGAGAGCGTCCATGACGAATGGGTTGTCGAGAGCTCGTCCGTACCACTTAAGGGAAAATCCTTCAAACTGACTTGCACTGCGGCCGGCGCTGAAACTGAAGAGCGCAATGATGGCGATCGGTGTGTAGAGGAACACATAGACGAAAAGTGAATAGATGCGCATCTCTCAGGGCCTCACATGATCGACACGTCGTCACGCGTGGCGCTCAGGCGGGCGATAAGACGCATGTAGACCGTGACTGTTACCAGCATGACGAGAATGAGCATGACCGCCACTGCCGAGCCAAAGGCCCAATTCCTGGATTGCAGGAAGAGATCGACCAGCGCGTTACCGACGAAGAAGACCTTGCCGCCGCCAAGGAGCGCGGGGATCAGGAACTCGCCCATCAGCAGAATGAAAACCAGCATGCAACCAGTTGCGATGCCTGAAATGGACATTGGCAGCGTTACCCTGAGAAAGGTCGTGAGTGGCCTAGCCCCGAGATCGGACGAAGCTTCCAAAAGCCGTTTGTCGAGACGGTCCAGCGCCACATAGATAGGGAAGACCATCAGAGGTAAGTAGCCATAGACGATTCCGACGGTGACCGCGAAGGGCGTATAGATCAGCCGCACCCCTTCGACGCCGAAGAGCTCCAGGAGCGCGGGCAATCCCTGTCCGCCCAAAATGAAAATCCAAGCATAACTGCGGATCAAAATGGAGGTCCAGAACGGCACAATCACCAAAACGAGCAGCATCGTCTTCCACCTGGGATCTGTTCGCACGGCGAGCTGATAAGCCAGTGGATAGGCGATGATCAGCGCGGCGAGAGTTCCCAATGGAGCGAGTGTGAGCGTGTTCTTGAATGCGGTCAGACGCGCGGGCAGATTCGCATATTGCTCGAATGTGAAAGCGGGCACCCAGCCACCAGCCGGCGCCCGCTCTCCAAAGCTGAAGATCACCACTACGGAGAGTGGCAGCACGAGCATTACCAGCAGCCAGGCACCCGCAGGTGCGACCAGTAGCCAGTTTCTCTCGTGCACGGTCATCCCCGTTGTCCGATCAGGCCGACTTGAAGCGAGCGAGCAACTCTGCACGATTCGGGTCGGTCAAGGTTGCCGCCGCCCCGAATTCGAGAGCATTGAGGCGCTCGGCAGCCGGGTAAAGGATCGGATCGTTCAGGATCTCTTCTGGCAACAACGCGTTGGTGCGGCTGTCCGCGACTGGATAGCCGTGTGCCAAAACTTCGCGTGCGTTAACCTCGGGATCGAGCATGAAGTTGATCAGGGCATAGGCAGCGTCGATGTGCGGGGCACCTTTAGGGATGGCGTAATAGTCACTCCACAATTCACCGCCTTCCTTGCCCAGCGCAAAGGCGATCTCGGGGATGTCAGTGTTCAGTTGCTTACCATCGCCCGTCCAGCAGATTGTAAGCCAGGCATCACCCGACCGCATTGCCGGCTGGTAATCAGATGTGATCGCAAAGAGATGCGGTTTGACGTCGATCAGCAGTTTTTCGGCATCTGCCAGTTCAGCCTCGTCGACCGAGTTGAAAGAGTATCCATGATAATTCAGCGCGGCCCCGATCGTGGTCAACTGGTAGTCATGCACCATGGTCCGACCGGAGAAGTCCCCCATCGTGCGATCAAAGAAATCTTTCCAGCTGTCGATGGCCACCCCGCCGTTATGTGAGGTGTTGCTGGCGATACCTGTGGTGCCCCAGTTCTTTGGCACTGCGTACACAACACCATCCACGATCCCGGCGTCGGCAAAGCGCGGATCGAAAGCACTAGGGTCGTAATTTGGAAGTTTCGACAAATCGAGCGGTTCGATAAGCCCTTCTTCGACATAAGTCGTGATCGTGTAGTTCGTGGGAACGTAAACGTCCCAACCGCTACCACCAGCTTGAAGCTTGGCCAACATTTCCTCGTTTGATCCGAAGACGTTTACCTGCGTAAAAGCCCCCGTCTGTTCGGTAAAAATCTCGAAGTTTTCAGGGTCGTGATAGTTCGGCCATGTCGCCAGCACGACTCGGTTGCCGATATGGCTGCCGGCCATCGCGCGTGAGGGGCTAAGTCCGGGAAGTGCGCCAGCCATGATTGCCGTCGCGGTACCAAGCCCCGTGACGCCAAGGAAATGCCTCCGCGTGACCGAACCTTTTTCATAACGACGCAACTCTTCCATGAATTTCCGCTTTGAGATGTATGATTTGTCTTTCATGTCGTGTCTCCCAGTTGGATGTTTGCTGCTCTTTGACCTTCAGTCTGGCCTCAAAATTAGGGCGGCATCCGGGGTCCAATGGGCCCAAACGGTGTCGCCTTTCCCGAGTGTCGATAAGCCTGCGTCCGCCTGACGTGGCGCAAGTGCGGTAATGCTTCCAAGGTGTTCATGGCGAACGACATACTCCGTGTGCTCGCCTAGAAATATGCGGTTCAGAACCGTCGCCGAGAGACCACCTGGTACTTCGGTCCGGCTCAGCCTGATCTGCTCGGGCCGCACGCTGAGACATCCGGCCTGGCCTGAGGGTATGTCGCTGCCAATGCTACTGGAATAGGTCAGCCCATTGCCAAGCGTGATTGAACTTTGGCCGCTGGCGTCGGTTTGGACCTGCCCATCGAAGAAATTTGACGTTCCGACAAAGTCGGCGACATAGCGTGTGGTCGGTCGATCGTAGAGATCCTGCGGGCTGCCGGCCTGAACGATTGCGCCTGCGCGCATCACGCAGATGCGGTCAGACAGCGACAACGCCTCTTCCTGGTCGTGTGTAACCAGTATGAAGGTGATGCCCAGTTGACGCTGGATATCCTGTAATTCAATCTGCATTTCCTTGCGCAGTTTGCGGTCAAGAGCAGCAAGAGGCTCGTCCAGCAAGAGAAGCGTCGGTTCGTTTACGATGGCGCGAGCAAGTGCGACACGCTGCTGTTGTCCGCCCGACATCTCCCAAATGCGCCGCGCGCCAAACTCGCCCAGACGGACGGTGTCGAGAACGCGCTGAACCCGGTCGGAGATCTCGTACTTTGGCAATCTTGGCCGCCTCTGCTCGAGGCCATATGCGATATTCTGAGCGACAGTCATATGCGGAAAAAGCGCATAGCTCTGAAAGACCATATTCACGGGTCGCCGGTATGGCTCGAGGTCCGAAACAACCTCGTTTCCAATCAACACTTGTCCTTCGCTCGGGGTTTCAAAGCCCGCGAGCATTCGGAGCGCAGTTGTCTTGCCACAGCCTGAAGGACCAAGGAATGACAGGAATTCGCCCGAAGCTATGCTGAGGTCGATGTTGTCCACCGCAACGAGCGACCCAAACCTCTTGGTGACACCTCGCAACTCTGCGATGGGCTTCTCGAACCTTTCATAGGGCTGTTCGTGATGCAGCAATGGCTTGCCTCAGCAGTCAAAACGAGGGGTTGCGCCTATAACGCGTATTCCACAATTAGCCGCAAAATGTGCGATTGTGTAAATATGCAATTTGTTATATGCTTCTTGTGATAGTTGAGGGTCGAAATGCCTACAGACTGGAACGGCCAAGCCGCATTGTGTCTCGATGCCGTCGGGACTCCATCCTTCGCCGAGACGCTCGCCGAGGGTCTGCGAAGCGTGCTGCCCTACGAATTTACAGTGATCTTCGGATACATGGGAAAAGAGCGGCCGCTCGCATTGTTTGACGATTTCACCCCTGCGCGGCGAAAGCTCCACGTCGACGACTATCTTGAGGGTCCCTACCTCATTGATCCGTTCTTTCTGGCGAGCATCGGCGACAATCTGCAGGGTATCTGGCGATTGAAGGACATAGCTCCTGACCGCTTTTATCAGGGCGAATATTATCGAAGCTATTATGCGCAGACCGGATTGGCGGAAGAGGTCGGTTTTCTTATCGACGTGGATGCGGAACTCCAGATCGTCCTGTCGCTCATGCGAACAGAGAAAAAATTCAGCAAGACCGAGATGCGTATCCTGTCTGAGATCCAACCAATTGTCGAGGCATTGTGCCGCCGCAACTGGTCGAGCATGGACAGAGCGGGGCGCAGTAAGACCTCGGACATCTTAAACCGGAAAGTCGCCGACGCCTTCAACACGATCGGCGATGGAGCTCTGACTGACAGGGAAGGCCAGATCGTCGAACTGACTCTCCGCGGTCATTCTTCGGAGGCGATTGGTAGACTTCTCTCGATTTCGCCTGGAACTGTCCGCATTCACCGCCGCAATGTTTATTCGAAGTTGAGGATCAACTCGCAGGGCGAACTCTTTTCTCTCTTCCTCGATACCATAGGCGCCGGCTAGCTCTAGAACGCAAATTACGTAGCGCAAGGCTATGGCGTCGCTGCAGCTATGCACTATGTCCGGCTAACTACAGGTTCGCTACCCCTGAGATATTTAGCCTGCAGCCAACGGCAGGTTCGACGGGGCGCAGCGCAGCATCTCGTCTTATCCGTAAACGGCAGGAGTGGGTCAAATTCACCCCAAGACCTTGATCAGCGCGTCTTCACTCATCCGTCCTTGTTCCAGCGCTGTGAGCGCGCGCATTCGTAGGTCATCATCTAGAGCGTAGCCTTCCCGCGACACACCTAAGGCAACGAGCAACGCGGCCTCTCCCAGCTTGCCTGCATCGAACAGATCAAACGCCTTGTGGGCTGCTGACAAAGCCGGGGCAGGGGGCACAACTGGTGTTCCTGCGGCAGGAGTTTCCTCAGCGTCCAATTCTGTGATGTCTTGCTCTGTGCTCAGCGTCGCACCGTCTGCGGATGCGTCTTTCAAAGCCAGCTTTTCCTGCCGATCACTGCGCCCGGAGTGCAGGCCAGGGTTCATGAACGGCGACAGCTTTGAGTAGAAGCGATCCAAAACGCCCGTGCTGTTGCCCATTTGAC
>CALFSV010000019.1 GCA_937916485.1 uncultured Paracoccaceae bacterium
GAGTGGCGCCAACTATTGAGCGCATAGGTTTAGGCTGCGCTAGCAATCTGATGCGAGTTCTCATTAGTCTGACAGCTGCAATCTGATGCTTCGCCTTATTGGTTTGGCAACTTCGTTTGACAGCTCCATATTTTTCTCTTTTCTATCACGGCGGCTCGGCATTCACGTTAGATATTTGTCCGCAGTAGTATTTCGATACGGATGTTTTCTTGGGACTGAAGCGTTTTTCGCTGGTCGATAATTCCCTTCAACCGCCGGATCGCACTGCGTACGAGGTGTCCTGCGTCTTGGGCAATTACTCCGTCCAAAGTATGTTGCTGCAGGGCAGCTTCGGTAAAAGGTGTGCGTTCATGGGCAATTTTGATGATGGATGGATCAAGCCCAAGCTCACTAACGATTGACAAAGGGATACGTGCTTCAGATGCCATAATGTAAATGCCAACTACATCCGGGTTAGTTTTCAAACTATTTGCAATAATTTGCCTCGCTCTATCTCCATTGCCGTAGGTTTCAAGTGAAGGCAGTGCGCGCAGACGCAGGAAATTGTCATTGAGCTCTTGATCAAAACCGAGTCTGCGCTCAAGGGTATCTCGTGACTGCATGCTTTCAGAAATGACCAGAATGGACCCTTCGCGCCGCGCTGTAAATTGTCCTAGCAGCAAACCCGCTGTCGCCCCTGCAGCACGGTTGTCTATGCCGACCCAATTCGCGTCCATCATCGTTTGGTTAGACACGAACGGCAACGCTGCGACGCCGCGTTCTTGTAATCGCGTTATAGAGTCGCGCACTTGTGGTGTTTCAGGTGACATAATCGCGATGCCATCGATATTGTCCTTGGACAGAGACGCAAGATAGGTCGAAATGCCGTGCGGATCCTTGTCATCGATTTCCTGTATCTCACACCAGATGTTATCTTCGGCAAAGACGGCCTGCGCTTCTGCGATGCGCTGTTTGATTTGATCGAGAAACTGATCTCCAGATCTCGGGAGCGCAAAGATAAAGCGGTAGTTTTGCGATTTCGCCAGATTCGCAGCCTGCAGATTGCGGACGAATCCCAGTTCATCAATCGCCTGATTGACGCGCTCAATGGTCTTTTTCTGCACCCCTTCGCGCCCGTTCAACACCCGATCTACGGTTGCACGGCTGACGCCGGCGACTTGGGCAAGGTCTTTGGTTGTGGGTCTCAACATCAGCTTTTTTTTTGCCATTTCCAATTTATTCCCTAATATTATCAGACAGTTTCTGATTTGAAATGAAACTGTCCGAGGTCTTGTCTACAGTCTTCGTACCACAAAATGATGCACGTGTCTCATAATTATCTTGCTTTGATGCACGTGCATCATTAACAAAGACTTCACGATAGTGGCGCGGCGAGGGGGCTGAGCCTGTCAAAGTCTCGGGAGGAGATACAAATGAAAATGAATCTGATGATGACCGCCGCTGCAGGAGCGATGATGGTCAGTGGCGCAGCCACAACGGCAACTGCTGGTGGCCATGCAACTGAATTGACCCTGTGCTGGGCAGCCTGGGATCCGGCAAACGCGCTGATTGAGCTTAGTAAGGATTTTGAGGCGCAGTCCGGCCACACAATGAACTTTGAGTTTGTGCCATGGACCAGCTTTGCAGACAGAATGCTCAATGAGCTTAACTCTGGTGGTCAGCTTTGCGATTTGATGATTGGCGACAGCCAGTGGATCGGTGGTGGTGCTGAAAACGGCCACTATGTAAAATTGAATGACTTTTTTGATGCTAACAGCATCGACATGGGCGATTTCATTCCTGCAACTGTGACAGGGTATGCAGAATGGCCAAAGAACACGCCAAACTACTATGCGTTGCCTGCGTTTGGTGATGTTGTCGGTTGGACTTATCGTAAAGATTGGTTTGAGCGTCCAGAGCTTCAAGCCGAATTCATGGAGAAATACGGCCGTGAGTTGGGTGTTCCAGCTTCGCTTGAAGAGCTGAAAGAGATTGGTCAGTTTTTCCAAGGGCGCGACATTGATGGCACCACAGTTTACGGTGCCGCAATCTACACAGAGCGTGGGTCTGAAGGTATAACCATGGGTGTGACGAACGCCCTCTACAACTATGGTTTTCAGTATGAAAACCCAGATAAACCCTATGATTTGGAAGGGTTTGTCAATTCCGCTGGTGCTGCTAAAGGACTTGATCTGTATAAAGAACTTTATGATACTGCGACGCCTCCGGGATCATCAAATTGGTATATGGGCGAAAACATCGATGCCTATCGGTCAGGTCAGGTTGCGATGCAGATGAACTTTGCCTTCATTTGGCCGGGCGTTGAAGCTGACGAAAATGTTGGTGGCGGCAAGTCCGGTTATTTTCCGAACCCTGCAGGTCCAGCAGGCCAGTTCGCACAGCTTGGCGGACAAGGTATTTCGGTTGTTTCATACTCTGATAAGCAGGACGCCGCATTGGAGTACATCCAGTGGTTCGCCCAGCCTCAGGTTCAGGCACAATGGTGGGAACTGGGTGGATATTCAGCGCTGAAGTCGGTTGTTGAAGACCCCGGCTTCGCAACAAGCCAGCCTTACGCACAGACGTTCCTTGATAGCATGGCGATCGTTAAGGATTTCTGGGCCGAGCCAGCCTACGCTGACCTGCTGATTCCGATGCAACAGCGCATGCACAACTTTGTCATCGCTGGCGAAGGCACATCGCAAGAAGCGTTGGACGGTCTCGTTCGTGACTGGACAGAAGTCTTTGAGGACGAAGGCAAACTGTAAAAATATGTGTTGGATGCGTTGATAGTTTCTGCGCGTCCAAACTTCGTCCTCTGGCGCTTTTTAATTAGTCAGAGGACACTCCATCCAAAATACCCTCATGGGCGGCACGTTGTGCAAGCCCGCAGGAATGGACCAGCCCCATGACAGAGTCTCCCATCGATAAGGTCGCTGTAAAGACGCCAAATGGTGTAGCCCGTCACATAAAAGGCCTTTCGGACCGCACCATCGCGTGGATTTTTGTCGCTCCAACGATTTTTTTGTTGCTAGCGGTGAACATCTTTCCGCTGATCTGGACAATACGGCTGAGCTTTACCAATTTTCGCGTGAACCGCCCTAACAACGACGTCGAATGGGTTGGCTTCCGCAACTATGAACGCATTCTGTCTGACCCCGATATCTGGGCAACAATGCAGGCGACTGCGCATTTCCTGATCTGGACCATCGTACTGCAAGTTCTGATTGGCTTTACGCTGGCCTATCTGATCAACAAAAAATTCAAAGGCAATGATATGTGGACCACGATCATCGTGCTTCCGATGATGTTGTCGCCCGCTGTAGTCGGAAATTTTTGGACCTTTCTCTACCAGCCCCAAATCGGCTTGTTCAACTATGCGGTTACCTTTTTTACTGGTGGTGATCCAGCTGACTTTTCAATGATCGGCGACGTGCATTTGGCGCCTTGGGCAATTGTGATTGCGGATACATGGATGTGGACACCTTTTGTGATGCTGATATGCCTTGCGGGCCTGCGATCTATTCCGGACAGCATCTATGAAGCTGCCGAGTGTGATCGTGCCTCTAAGTGGCGGCAATTCTGGACAATCACCATCCCGATGGTGCTCCCTTTCTTGATGCTGGCGGTGTTGTTTCGTGGAATTGAGAACTTTAAAATGTTTGATTTGGTGGTCCAACTGACGGGCGGTGGACCTGGCAATACGACGACCCTGAGCTCGATTGACCTAAAGCGAGAGGCATTCGAAAAGTGGCGTACAGGTTACTCGTCTGCATATGCTGTGATCTTGTTCGTTACAGTTTTCGGCCTTGCATCGATCTATGTCAAAGCCCTCAATAAGGTAAAAGAAAGATGAGCTTTTCAGTCACAGACCCCAGCCGCGCCATTAAATGGGTCGCAGGTGCTTTGGTTGTCGGGTATGCCGTCATAACCCTAATCCCGCTCTTGTGGATTATAGCCACTGGCTTCAAGTCCCCATCAGATTCAATTTCTTACCCTCCAGTGGTGGCTTTTGAACCGACATTGGAAGGCTATGTAAACCTGTTCACAGACCGCACCCGCGCAACCGAGAAGATGTTGGAAGAAGCGGGCCCACCGACGACATGGTACGAAGAAATCACCCGCGAACGTGGCACAGTCATCTCTGGCCCGTCCCGCTATGGCGAGCGGTTCTTGAATTCGGTGATCATTGGGTTTGGATCAACTGCGCTCTGTATGATCCTTGGCACCATGGCGGCTTATGCGTTCAGTCGCTTTAAGGTGCCGCTCAAGGACGATCTGTTATTCTTTATTCTGTCTACTCGGATGATGCCGCCGATTGCTGTTGCAATTCCGATCTTTTTGATGTTCCGCAATCTGGGCCTGAACGACACGCATCTTGGTATGATCCTGCTCTATACGGCTGTGAACCTGTCACTATCGGTTTGGCTACTCAAAGGCTTCATCGACGAAATCCCAATAGAATACGAAGAAGCGGCTTTGATCGACGGCTACACCCGCTTTCAAGCGTTTTATAAAGTGGTGCTGCCACAGGCGGCGACTGGCATCGCATCGACGGCCATATTTTGTTTGATTTTTGCATGGAATGAATATGCGTTCGCGGTTCTGCTGACATCTGGCACAGCCCAGACGGCACCTCCGTTCATACCCACCATCATCGGGACCAGCGGTAAGGATTGGCCTGCCGTTGCGGCGGGGGCCACGATTTTCTTGGTGCCAGTCATGGTCTTCACCATCATGTTGCGCAAACATCTGTTGCGCGGGATCACATTTGGAGCTGTACGCAAATGATGAACTTTTTCGACGGTCTGGTGCGGTTCCGACGCGGTGCATGGGAAATGCTGGCATCCACCTTGATTGCGGTTGGTGTGGTCATGTTGATGCAGCCATTCGCGATCGGTCTCTATACTTATTCATTCATTGTCACCCTTGTTGGCACGGTGATGTTCATCATCGTCAGCCATTTTCCGGAGTAACCCATGGCACAGATCAGAATTGAAAATGTGCGCAAGGATTTCGGATCGTTCAATGCGGTGAAATCTTCCACTTTCACGATTGAGGATGGAGAATTTTTCATGCTGCTTGGCCCCTCGGGCTGCGGTAAAACTACCACCTTGCGTATGATGGCAGGGCTTGAGCTGCCAACGTCTGGCGAGATTTACATCGATGGCGAAGAGGTGGGCCAAAAACCTGCCAGCCAACGCGACATCGCGTTCGTGTTTCAGATGTTTGCTTTGTATCCGCACCTGAATGTGGGCAAAAACATCAGTTATCCATTGATTTCCCAAGGTATGCCCAAGGCTCAGGTGAAAAAGAAGGTTCAGGAAATTGCTGAAATCCTTGGTATAACAGATATTCTGAAAAAGCCGGTTGGCGGCTTGTCAGGTGGCGATCGCCAACGTGTTGCCTTGGGCCGTGCGATTGTTCGTGATCCGAAGGCGTTCTTTATGGACGAACCGTTGGGGGCATTGGATGCAGAGTTCCGCGAGCATATGTCAGAGGAGCTGCGCGCCTTGCATGACCGGATGGGGGCCACGACGGTTTACGTGACCCATGACCAGCTTGAGGCGATGCAGATGGGCGACAAGATTGTGGTGATGAACCACGGATCGGTCGAACAGTTCGGTGTGCCGCAAGATATCTATGACTGGCCTGCGACTAAGTTTGTGGCGGAGTTCATCGGTTCGCCCCCAATGAATTTCCTTAATTTCAATGGGATGGTCGGTGTGGGTGCTAATTCGGTCCGGCTGAGTAATGTGTCTTTGCCGGTCCCTGTAACGATTGATGGTGCAAACGGTGATTTGACCTTTGGGGTGCGCCCTGAACATGTGA
>CALFSV010000020.1 GCA_937916485.1 uncultured Paracoccaceae bacterium
GATAGCCTTTTGCAGGTCGATGCTTGTCACCTGTCCGTCCCGGATGACGATCCTGCCTTCGACCACAAGATCCCGCACAACGGTCGGACCGGCAAGCAACAGGGCAGCGGGGTCCCAGCTTCCTGCACTATGGACGCCGCGGACATCCCAGATCGCGAGGTCGGCCCGCTTGCCGACCGCGATCTGACCGCAGTCGTCGCGACCCAGCACCTCAGCCCCGCCGCGCGTAGCAATCCATAGCGCCTCCCGCGCGCTCATGGCGTCGGCGCCGTTGGCGACCCTTTGCAGCAGCATGGCCTGCCGCGCCTCGGCCACCAGGTTGCCCGCGTCGTTCGAGGCCGATCCGTCAACTCCAAGCCCGACCTTGACCCCGGCATCCCGCATCGCCCGCACTGGCGCAATGCCAGAGCCAAGGCGACAGTTCGAACAGGGGCAATGGGCCACCCCCGTCCGGGTCCGGGCAAACAGGGCAATCTCGGTCGGGTCGAGCTTGACGCAATGGGCATGCCAGACGTCGGGGCCGGTCCAGCCCAGCTCTTCGGCATATTGCCCTGGCCGACAGCCAAACTGGGCCAGCGAATAGGCGATGTCTTCGTCGTTCTCGGCCAGGTGGGTGTGCAGCATGACCCCCTTGTCCCGCGCCAGTAGTGCCGCATCCCGCATCAGGTCGCGGCTGACAGAGAACGGGGAACAGGGCGCCAGACCGACGCGCACCATCGACCCTGCCGCGGAGTCGTGAAAGGCATCAATAACCCGGATGCAGTCATTCAGGATGGCCGCTTCGTCCTCGACCAGATCATCCGGGGGAAGACCGCCCGCGGATGAGCCGATACTCATCGACCCACGGGTCGGATGAAACCGAAGCCCAACTTCGCCCGCCGCAGCGATGGTATCGTCCAGCCGCGCACCATTGGGATAAAGATACAGGTGATCCGAGGTCAGCGTGCAGCCAGACAAGGCCAGTTCCGCGAGGCCGATCTGGGCAGAGACAAACATCTCTTCCGGCCCGAACCGCGCCCAGATGGGATAGAGTGTCTTGAGCCAGCCAAAAAGAAGGGCGTCCTGCCCACCGGGGACTGCCCGGGTAAGCGTCTGGTAAAGGTGGTGATGGGTATTCACGAGGCCCGGCGTCACGACGCAGCCAAGTGCCGACAGGACCTCGGCCCCCGGGGCGTCCAAATCCCGTCCAATGGCGACGATCACCCCCTCACGGACAAGGATATCGCAGGTTGCGGGCTCTTGTCCGGCATCGTCCATCGTCAGAATGGTGTCTGCCTTCCGGATCAGAAGGTCAGCCATCGACCTGACCCAATATGGCAAGCGCCTCGGCGTGGACCTGCGGATTGGCGGCGGCGATGATCCGGCCGCCCTGGTGGGCGGGTCCGCCTCGCCAATCTGTGACAATCCCACCGGCCGCCGTCACGACGGCTATGGGTGCGTGGACATCGTAGGGTTGCAAGCCTGCTTCGATCACAAGGTCGACCTGACCCGAGGCAACAAGGGCGTATCCGTAGCAGTCCATTCCATAGCGCGTCAGTTTTGCCCGAGAGGCGACGGCTTGGAAGCCCGCCCGTTCGGCCGCTGTCCCCACCTCGGGAAATGTGGACAGGACGATCGCATCGCTCAGCGCACGGGGGGCATGGGTTTTAAGGGGTCGGCCGCCCTGTGGACCGGTAACGTCTGCTCGGCCAAAGCCGCCGCAAAACCGCTCTCCTATGTAGGGTTGGTCGATGATGCCAAAAAGCGGACCCGAGGTGTCGGCAACACTGATCAAAACACCCCATGTAGGTGTACCCGAGATATAGCCGCGTGTCCCGTCGATGGGATCAAGCACCCAGGTCAAGCCGCTGGTGCCGGCAAGGGACCCGAATTCTTCGCCAAGGATGCCGTCATTCGGGCGGACCTTGGAAAGGTGGTCGCGCATTGCCGCTTCTGCCGCCCTGTCGGCCTCGGTCACCGGATCAAAGCTTCCCGGCCCGGCTTTGTTGTCGGTTGCCAGTGCGTTTCGGAAAAATCTAAGGGTTTCTGGCCGAGCAAGATCAGCGAGCGCCTGCGCCACGTCGATCAAGCTGGTCTGATCTGCCTTGCTTAGCCCCGTCATTGCCGCCCCCTGCACCTGCATTTCCGGGCTAGCCCGGCACGCAGGGTGGGGTCAAGCGGGCTGTGTGGCCGTGGACGGCCTGACGGTCAGGCTGCTTCGCTCAGAACGCGGGCCAAGTCGAACAGTCGGCGACGCTGATGTTCAGGAATGGCATAATAGGAGCGGAGCAACTCGAGCGCTTCGCGATCCATCAGGACATCGCCAGGCATGTCGCCAGTCTCAACTTCGGACGCACCGTTTTCCATATCGAGGCCTTCGAAGAAAAAGGACACCGGCACACCCAATACCTGGGCGATATCCCAAAGCCTGGACGCGCTGACACGGTTCATACCGGTCTCGTACTTCTGGATCTGCTGGAACTTAATTCCTACCTGCTCTGCAAGCTGTTGCTGAGTGGTGCCGCCAATCCAGCGGCGATGGCGGATACGCTTACCGACATGTACATCGACTGGGTGCTTCATGACTTTTTCTTCCTTCATACAATACCTGACTCATAACCGCCCAAAAACACGTCACCGTTGAACCGTTCAGCCATCGACCCGTCGTTATGTCAGGTCTTGGTCCAACCGTTGGGCCAACTCACACCGAAAAGACACGTAACGGTTGCAAATGTCATCATTACCTTTTGGATAGGCGAGTGGCCTTCTGGCTATGAGACTTAGCTTTTCCCCCGAAAACGTTCATAAAAAACGATATTGGATACCAATTCTCGAAAAGGATGCACATAGTGCAGTCCTCGGACAAGTATACGCCAATGCATTCACAATAGGAAATGTGTAGATGCGAGCCTTGCGTGTCACAAGTTTTAAGATGCCTCCCGCGTTAGTTGACGTCGGGTCAACCTCTCCCGGAGCGGGAGAAGTGCTTATCAAAATTGCAGCCTGCGGCCTGAATTTCGCTGACCTCTTGATGTCGAAGGGCACATATCAGGACACCCCCACCCCGCCGTTCACGCTTGGGATGGAGGTATGCGGCACCGTCATCGCCTGTGGGCCGGGCGTCACCGTCCCGATTATTGGCGACAGGGTTGCGGTATTTGGGGGTCAAGGTGGGCTGGCCGACGAAGGCGTCTTTGCTGCTGACCGATGCCTTGTTCTGCCGGACGACATGCCGCCCGAAGTCGCAGCCGGGTTCCAGGTCGCTTATGGAACCTCACATCTCGCGCTGACCCGTCGGGCCCACCTCAAGGCCGGCGAGACTCTCGTCGTGCTTGGCGCAGCGGGGGGCGTCGGCCTGACCGCAGTCGAGATCGGCAAGACGATGGGCGCACGCGTCATTGCTGTTGCAAGGGGCGCAGACAAGCTTGAGATCGCTCGTGCTGCGGGCGCCGACCATCTGGTGGATGCGAGTGACGACGTGAAATCGGCGCTCAAGGCCCTGGGTGGGGCCGACGTGGTCTATGATCCGGTCGGCGGCGATCTGTTCAAGGCTGCATTCGGCGCAACAAATAAGGAAGGCCGCATCCTCACCATCGGCTTTGCCAGCGGCACTGTCCCGCAGATCCCGGCCAATATCCTCTTGGTCAAGAATATTGACGTGATCGGGTTCTATTGGGGAGGCTATTTGAAGTTTGCCCCCGACGTTCTCGACGCCTCACTCAAGGAACTTGTTCAATGGTATTCCGAAGGCAAGCTTCGTCCCCATGTGAGCCATGTTTTGCCACTTGAGAAGGCGGGAGAGGCGCTGGAATTGATCGCCTCGCGCAAATCGACTGGAAAGGTTGTCGTCACCCCCTAATCTTGGTTCAGCCAGGAGGGCCCGATGATCAAGACAGAAACCTTTGACAAGATCGAGGTCGCCTCGGCGCAAGAGCTTCGCGCCTGGCTGCTTACCCATCATGGGAGGGAAGAAAGCGTCTGGCTGGTCACCTACAAGAAACATGTGGCGGACAAGTATCTTTCAACGGGTCAGGTGCTTGATGAACTGCTGTGTTTTGGCTGGGTAGACGGCATCCGGCGCAAGCTGGACGACGACCGCACCATGCAGCTGATCGCCCCCCGCAAGATGCAGGCCTGGGCCCAGAGCTATAAGGATCGCGTCGCAAGGCTTGAGCAGGAAGGCCGGATGCATCCTTCTGGTCAGGCCGCGATTGCACAAAGCAAGCTTAAGGGCCTGTGGTCGGTCATGGCGGATGTTGATGCCCTGATCGTGCCCCAAGATTTGCGCGGCGCCTTGGCCGGACGTCCTGAGGCAGAAGCCTACTTTGATGCCTGTCCACCCAGCTACCGTCGCAATGTCCTGCGCTGGATCAAACTGGCCAAGACGCAGCCGACCCGGTCAAAGCGGATCGCCCAGACGGTCGACACCTCGGCCGCGGGTCAACGCATCCCGCAGATGTAGTCGGGTCAGGACTGATAGGCCCGCCGGATCAACGCCACCAGATCCGCGATGACAGGACCGTCGCCAAGGTCGTTGGCATAAAGGTTGACGTTCACCATCCTGAGGTCGGGCAGCGTGCCACCATGAGCAATCCGTTCGAAATGGCGGGGCTCTGACCCTTCGATCATCGTATGGACCGCCAGATCGGCGCTGACCGTGGCTTCGATCGTGCGGGACGAATTGCTTTCGACGGCCATTTCCCAGGCGATTCCCGCCTCGTCCAGACGACGCTGCACCCCGCTTCGAAAGATGCAGTCGCGTTCATAGGCCAAACGCAGGGGCCGGCCCCGCCAGGCCTGTCCGCCGGGGGCGCCGACCCAGATCAAGGGCCGGGTGACCAAGGCCTCGCCCCCTGCCCCGACGTCGTCCTCGGTCGTCAGGATGATGTCCGCCTCGCCCCTGGCGAACTGATCCTTCAGCCGGCGGGTAAAGGACGACAAAAGCTGAACCCGGACGCGGGGATAATCGCGGGCAAACTGCTGCAACACCTGCGGGATCGCCGGGTAGACAACGTCATGAGGCACGCCGAGAACCACCTCCCCCTCGAACTGGCGGGCCGTGAGCCTCGCGTAGACTTCGTCGTTCAGGCTAAGGATGCGTCGGGCATAGCTAAGAAGTTGTTCGCCTGCGGGTGACAAGGCGATACCCCGGCCGGACCGGTCAAACAGCCCCATATCGAGAGAGGCCTCCAGCCGCTTGAGTTGCATGGAAACCGCCGATTGGGTGAGGTTGAGAATACCCGCCGCCTTGGTCACCCCGCCCGCCTCGGCCACCGCCACGAAAGAGCGCAGGGCCGTCATATCAATATTGCGGGGCATATCAGCATCCTTGATGAGTCAGTCGCCAAACATTCATTTTCATCATTCACGAGGATCAGGCATACATCAAGCATCGAAATGCTCAGCACATCATTCATCACGAATCGTTGCGCCTAACCCGACCTTCTCCTGAAAGGGACCCGCCATGTCCAACACCTTTGACCTTTCCCGGCCTACCGCCCTACATACCGACAACACTGCCGCAATCCGGCTGCCCCGTCTTCCGGGTGGTGTTCTGGCTCGCATCGAAACCATCCTCGCCGTCTGGCGGCAGCGGCGCTGTCTTGCCCAGATGGATGCAAGCCGCCTTGAGGATATCGGCGTCACCGCCAGCGAGGCAGCGCGCGAAGCGGCGCGGCCCGTCTGGGACGTCCCGGTTTTCTGGCGCAACTGAGGCGGATTGACGCAGCGTAAGATATTGGGCCCAGAAACTATGAGTTTTTCGTCGCCCGCTGCCCCGGAACTTCTTGAAATGGCTGTACCGACCGCCAATATGTGAGCCAACGCCCTCTTTCTACGGGCGGCATGGTTTTTCTAGGAGGTCATCGATGGCTGAAATCAATACGATCCGACCAGCGGCCGGCATTCGCACGGCCGCGATCGACGAAGGGCTTCGCGCCCACATGAACAAAGTCTACGGCACAATGTCCGTAGGCATGCTGATCACTGCGCTTGCGGCCTGGTCAATGGCTGGCCTGTCGGTCTCTGAAGCGCCGACGGCCTACCAGATTGGTGCAGATCGCTATCTGACCGATTTCGGCTACGCTCTTTTTGCGTCGCCGCTTAAGTGGGTCGTGATGTTCCTGCCCTTGGGTATGGTCTTTGCGTTCGGCGCCATCATCAACCGGATCTCGGCTGCCGGCGCGCAACTGTTTTTCTACACCTTTGCTCTGGCCATGGGTGTGTCGATCAGCTGGATCTTCCTTGTCTTCACCGGCATGTCGATCGTTCAGGTGTTCCTGATCACGGCCATCGCCTTTGCGGGCCTGTCGCTTTACGGCTACACGACCAAGAAGGACCTGTCGGCCTGGGGTACCTTCCTGATCATGGGCGTGATCGGCCTGATTGTCGCGTCGATCGTGAACATCTTCCTCCAGTCGCCCGCGATCATGTTTGCGGTGTCGATCCTGGGCGTTTTGATCTTTGCCGGTCTGACCGCCTATGACACTCAGAAGATCAAGACCGACTACATCGCCCATGCCGCGCATGGCGATCAGGAGTGGTTGGGCAAGGCCGCCATCATGGGTGCGCTGAACCTCTACCTCGACTTCATCAACATGTTCATGTTCCTCCTCCAGCTGTTCGGCAACCGCGAATAAGCTTTCGAGGCTGAGATGTGGGAAGGGCCGGTGGAAACGCCGGCCCTTTTTCGTTGCCTCTCAAAGGTTGAGGGGGCGGAGCCTCCGGCGGGAATATTTATTGCAAGAAAAAGTCTTTGCCCCCGCTACAGGTCCCGACGCATGTCGATCGCGGGAAAGGCGATGCCGGGACTGAGGGGGACGGTGACCTCGCCGATCCTGGTGAAGCCGAGTGCGGTGTAAAACGGCTCTGCCGTGCGGGTTGAGGTGCAATGCATCCATGTCATCCCGGAGACCCGCGCGCTGTCCATGACATGGCGCAGCAGGGCCGTGCCGATGCCGCACCGCGTGCGCCGGTCGTCGGTGACAACGTGCCGGACATTGGCCCGGCCGGGCATTGTTCCGCCTTGTCCCGGGAAAGCGGCTGTCCAACCACCGGCGGCGAAGATCTGGCCGTCCTCTTCTGCGACAAAGTAGGTGCCGCAGGTGACCAGCCCCGGCTGGGCACGCGCTATAAGTGGGATCGCGGTGACCAGGATAGAGGGCGCGTAGTCCTGTTTGAGGAGCCGGGGATAGGCCCGCGCCAGCAACCCATCTATCGCCGTGACGTCGGCCCCTGTGGCGATGCGGATCAGCACGCCTCCGTTCCCCACCGCAGATCGTAGACGTATGACCTGTCGCCCTTCCGGCTGACCCAGGCACCCTGCGGCGGGCGGCCGTTTTGCAGCGTTCTCGGCGTGCTGAAGGACATGCCCGCAGGCTCTCCCGCGGCATCGGCGGCGATCCAGCCCCAGGCCGGGTGCCAGTGGATCCACAAATCGGCATCGTCCCGCCGATAGGCCAGTTTGCCATGGCGGCTGCCCTGGGCGGTGAAATGGTAGACATGCCCGTCGTTTGGGCGGGTCAGGGTGAAATGGGTGAGCGGCATTGCTAAGGCTCCTGATCGGGAGGGACGGAGCGCGCCGATGACAAAGGCCGCGCTCCGGTGTGCGGGGCGCGGCCTTTGTGGGCTGTTACTTTGGTGGCTGACCTTACTTGATCTTGCCTTCCTTGTATTCCACATGCTTGCGCACCACGGGGTCGTACTTACGTACCGACATCTTTTCGGTCATCGTGCGTGCGTTCTTCTTGGTCACGTAGAAGTGGCCGGTGCCTGCGGTGGAGTTCAGGCGGATTTTGATGGTGGTAGGCTTCGCCATGGTCGTCGTCTCCTGCTCGCGGGCCTGACAGCGGCACATCGCGTGAAATCTCTGTGAAGCTGCCTTTTACCTTCCCCGCCCCCCATGTCAACTGCAAAGGGCGGGAAATGCGCGGATGGCCTGTAAGCCGGATTTTGTCCCCCGGTGTTGCCACCGGTTGGATGACCATTCCTCTGAACGCCCTGTTACCAGTGCGCCTCTAGCTGCCAACCCGGGCCTCATCGGGTCAAGCGTCCCTGCGAGGATATCGTTTCCGATCACACCCGCCCGAGGCCCCTATTTGGCATTGCTCCCGGTGGGGCTTGCCGTGCCGCTTTGGTTACCCATCGCGCGGTGGGCTCTTACCCCACCGTTTCACCTTTTCCCTGCATGCAGGGTAGTCTGTTCTCTGTGGCGCTTTCCCTGGAGTTGCCCCCGCCGGGCATTACCCGGCACCGTGCTTTGTGGAGTCCGGACTTTCCTCGAACGTTGCCGCCCGCGGCCATCCAGCCATCCGCGCGACGCCGGGCTTAGGCCTGTCTGACCCCCTGGTCAACGGGGAAACGGTGGGCGAGGTTCCGGGCTGCGGCCAGGTCGCCGGGTCCGGCCGGCCCTTGGGCCCAAGGCCGGAACCGGAGCCGGAAGGCGGTGAGTGCCAGGCTGGGGTCGAGTCCGGGAGCATAGCCGATGGTTGTCAGGGCCAGGTCGAGCGGCAGATCCGGGGCCGCCGCCGTCACCGCATCCGGCCATATAGACAGCCCTTGCAGGGCCAACCGCCGCCAGTCAAACCGGGGACCGGGATCCCCTTTGCGCGACGGTGCCATGTCGGAATGGGCGATGACCCGCTCTGGCAAAATGTCCCGGCGCGCCAAAATGTCGGCCAGCAACATTTCGAGCGCGGTCATCTGGGCCGCCGCAAAGGGAGTCCCGCCAGTGTTGGCCAGTTCGATCCCGATGGACCGGGAGTTGACGTCGGTGACATTGCCCCATTGGCCCGCACCTGCATGCCAAGCCCGCAACACCTCAGGAACCAACCGCAGGATGGCGCCGTCGGGGCCGATCAGGTAGTGGGCGGAGACTTCGTAGGCCGGATGGCAGAGCCGCTCTGCCGCCGCGGTGACGCTGACCATGGCGGTGTAATGCAGGACGACCATGTCCGGGAGCGCCCCGCCCCGCCGATCCCCACAATTGGGAGAAGGCCGGTCGGTCAGCGAGAGACCGGTTTCGTCAGCCCCGGCCAACGGCGATCAGGAAGGGCGCCGGGTCCCAGCCACAGGCAAAGCCGTCGCCATCGGGGTCAAGCCCGCGGGGATCACGTTCTGGTCCGCCCCGGGACAGAAAATCGCGCTGCGCCTCGTCGGGCGAGCGGTAAGAGGCGCAGTTGCGTTGAAACTTACCCTGGGGGTCGATCACCAGAAGCGACCGGCTGTACCACTCCTGCCCTTTGCGGTTCGGGGCGTTCAGGGCGTATTCGACGATATTAGGACCGACGTTGCCGTCTCGTTGCGGCAGGGCGGTTGGCTGGATGACCTGATAGGCCGCCTGCTGCTGCTCGCGCAGGGCGGCGTCGTCCTCGATGCCGCGCTCGCTTGCCACGGCCTCAAAGCTTTGTTCATCGGAGATACCGGTAGAGGCAATCTGAACCGGCCCGGCGTTGCTGGGGCTTGCCTGCACTCCGGTTGTTCGGTTGGGATCAAATGTCGATCCGATGGTGCCCGCCGCGATAGGCGTGCCAGAGCCGATCCCTGCCGCAGCAAGATCAGACGTGGGGATGCCACCTAGCGGAGTGGTCTGGGTCGGCTCAATCAAGCCAGAAGTCAAACCGGCTGTCGAACCGGCTGTCGGAACGATGGGTTGGCCGCCGGGCAAGGGCCTGGCCGAGCCGTTCAGGAGCGCCTCGCGGCGCGCCCTTTCAACCTCGTACTGGCTGTAGGGGGAATAACCGACACCCGCACCGCTGTCGGGCACCTGCTGGGCGCAGGCCACCAGGGTCAAGGCGGTCAATCCTGCCAGTACTGTGCGATACATCAAAGTAGCCTTGCCCCGTAGACCGGTCTAATCCTGAGTTTCGAGGTCTCTACCACCACTTGGCTGGCTTGGCCACAAATTGCGATGCACGTTCCAGTGCGTAGGCGGTGTTAAGCAGATCGCCCTCCTCCCACGGCCGCCCGATCAGTTGCAGACCCAAGGGCAGCCCGTTGGCATCCAGCCCGGCAGGCACGCTGATGCCGGGCAGACCGGCCAGGTTCACCGTCACGGTAAACACGTCGTTAAGGTACATCTGCACTGGATCGGCGTCGGTCATTTCGCCCAGACCGAAGGCCGCCGAAGGCGTGGCGGGGGTCAGGATCGCATCGATGCCCTGATCAAAGACCTGGTCGAAATCCCGCTTGATCAGGGCGCGGACCTTGCGGGCCCGGTTATAGTAGGCGTCGTAAAAGCCTGCCGACAGCACATAAGTGCCGACCATCACCCGGCGCTGCACTTCTGGACCAAAGCCTTCGGCACGGGTCTTTTCGTACATTTCGGTGATGCCATCGCCTTGGGCCAGCTTGGCCCTGTGGCCAAAGCGCACCCCGTCGTAGCGGGCCAGGTTTGACGACGCCTCGGCGGGCGCAATGACGTAGTAGGCGGGCAAGGCGTATTTGGTATGGGGCAGCGTGATATCGACAATCTCGGCGCCTGCATCCCGCAGCATGTCCTGCCCCTTGGTCCAGAGTGCCTCGATCTCGTCGGGCATCCCGTCCATGCGGTATTCCTTGGGGATACCGATCTTTTTGCCCCGGATGTCGCCGGTCAGCATGGCTTCGAAATCAGGGACGGCCAGATCGGCGGAGGTCGAATCCTTGGGGTCGTGCCCGGACATGGCCGTCATCATGATGGCCGCGTCGCGCACGTCCTTGGTCATCGGTCCCGCCTGATCGAGCGAGGAGGCAAAGGCCACGATCCCCCAGCGCGACACCCGCCCATAGGTCGGCTTGATCCCGGTGATGCCGACAAAAGCGGCGGGCTGGCGGATGGAGCCGCCCGTGTCCGTCCCTGTCGCGGCAAGGCACAGGTCCGCCGCCACGGCAGCGGCAGAGCCGCCGGACGATCCGCCGGGTGTCAGTTGCCGGTCGTCAATTTTCCAGGGGTTGACCGCATTGCCATAGACGGAGGTTTCATTGGACGAGCCCATGGCAAATTCGTCCATGTTCAGCTTGCCCAGCATGACAGCGCCGGCATCGAACAACTGGGTGGTCACGGTCGATTCGTACTCGGGCCGGAACCCTTCAAGGATGCGACTTGCGGCCTGTGAAGGGACGCCCTTGGTGCAGAACAGGTCCTTGATCCCCAAAGGAATGCCACACAGGTCGGGTGCATCGCCCGCCTTGATCCGTGCATCCGCAGCCGTCGCCTGGGCGCGAGCGATGTCTGGCGTATGGTGGACAAAGGCATTGAGCGCCCCTGCCCCGTCAATCTCGGTCAGGCAGGCCTCGGTCAGTTCGACCGCCGTCGCCTCGCCCTTGCGCAGGGCGTACCGGGCGGCGGAAATCGTGAGTTTGGACAGATCGGTCATTCCACCACCTTCGGCACGGCAAAGAAGCCCTCGCGGGCATCGGGGGCATTCTTGAGAACCGCGGCCTGCTGGTTCCCGTCGGTCACCACATCCTCACGCCGCTTCAGGCGCATGGGGGTGACAGAGGTCATTGGCTCGACCCCTTCTACATCCACTTCGTTGAGCTGTTCGATAAAGCCCAGAATGGTGCTGAATTCCTTGGCCAGCGCGGGCAGGGCCGCGTCCTCGACCTTGATGCGGGCAAGTTTGGCCACCCGGCGGGCGGTGCCTTCGTCGATCGACATGGGGCGTCTCCGGTTCTCGTTCAGCCTTGGCGTTTACCGCCCCCTTGGGCCTTGGGCAAGCACCGGACGTCGATAAGTCTCAAGGACGACCACGAACATCACAGCATTGAGCAAATGCCACAGGAAATGGGTGCCGATGGGCAAAGTTTCGCAAAGGAACAGATCGAGGGAGCGCACCGAAATAGACACCGCCAAAAGGGCCGCCCCCGCAGCCAGCCCCCGTGCCACCCCCGGCGCCCTGCGGCGCAGACCAAGAGCATAGGCAATCAGGGCGAGCGGGACAGTCCAGTAAAAGTCCGAGATCGAGAGGAACGGAACGCTGTCAAGGATCGGCACCGCAAGGGCGGCATAGGGCAGATAGAGAACCGTACCCAGAAGCGCCGCCCAAAGCGGCCAGCCCAGCACATCGCGGTTGAGGGCGAATAGGTAGACAAGGATGAACACCCCGATGGGTGCGCTGTCGGCCGCCCCGGCCCAGGCGGTGGCCGTAGTGTGAAACAGAAAGCTTCCAATGGCGATCAGGGCCAGGATAAAGCTCAGGACCCGGCCCATCGGGCTGCCCTGCATGCGCTGCCAGTAGATCAGGGCAACCAGAAGGTAGCCCAGATTGGTCACCGCATTCAGCGGCTCTGCCCAAAAGGTAAAATCGGTACGCTCGCAGTAGGCGTCGATCTTTTGCATCCAGTCCATGGCGCGACCCTTCCTCTATGACCTATGCTTGCCACATCATCATGAATGGAGCATCTCATGAAACTGACCTGGCTTGGACATTCCAGTTTTCGGCTCGAGATTGGCGGGGAGGTCCTGCTGATCGACCCGTGGTTCACCGGCAACCCTGTTTTTCCTGCGGACCGCAAGGATGAGGCGATCGCAGGTGCCACACATATCCTCGTCACCCATGGCCACGGGGACCATGCCGCCGACACCCCCAGCATCGCCAAGGCGCTGGATATCCCTGTGATCTGTTGCCACGAGCTGGCCGAGATCTGGGGGCCCGAGGGCCTCAAGGCCCGGGGGATGGGCAAAGGCGGGACACAGATCCTGGGCGAGGTTGCGGTGACAATGGTCAATGCCTCGCATTCGGCCTCTGTCGACTTTACCGGCGTTCCGGCGGCGGCAGGCAGCGAGGCCGGCTTTATGATCGCGGGCGAGGGCCATGTGATCTATGTGAGCGGCGACACCGACATCATGGCCGACATGGACTGGATGGGGGATTACCACAAACCCGATATCGGCATCCTGTGCTGTGGCGGGCATTACACGATGGACATCGACCGGGCCGCCTATGCCGCCAAGCGGTATTTCAACTTTCAGACCGTCATTCCCTGCCATTACAAGACGTTCCCCCTGCTGGCCCAATCGGCTCAACCGCTCGCCGACGCCCTGCCCGGCGTGAAGGTGCTGATGCCCGAGGTGATGGAGACGGTCGAGCTCTAGACCAGATCCCGCGCGGCCACCGCCTTGGCCGCCCCTTCAATGTCATGCACCAAGGTCTGGGCCATGGACCGCATGACCATGACCTCAAAGGCCGCGTCGCCCACCCGGGTGACGCTTGCCATCATATGGCCAACCATGGTGCGGGCGGTCTGCCCGACGGGAAAGGCAGTTGCGCGCAGGTCCAGCGGCACAAGGCGGGCCAGAACCGCCTCGACTGCAGGCCCCTCAATGCGCAAGACGGCATTGGCGCCAGTCTGATCGGTCAGGGCCGCCCCCTCAAGGTCCGGCAAGGCCACGCCCATGACAAGCGCCCTGCCCCGCCCCGCCCAAAGGGCGCGGGCTTCGCCTTTGCTGTCCATCCGGCCCACCTTGGGCATGCCCAGCCCCACGGCGGCCTTTAGCGCCTTGGACACAGCGGTCTGCTTGCCCTTGAAGGGGGCCACCGAGGTTACGGGTCCGGTTTCCACCTCTGACAGGGTAAGGCCGCCAACCTTAACCGGGACCAGCCCGGCCAGCGGGCTTTTTGAAATCAGCCTAGCCACGCAGCCGTCCTCCTTCAGGATCAAAGAACACCGGGTCGCACACCTCGCACAGCGTTTCGACCCTGCGCAGGTGATCGACCAGTCGAACAGTCTCGCCATGCCGGGCGCGGCCCTCCTTCAGAAAGCCCAGCCCGATCATCCGGCCCAACGTCGGCGAATGGCAGACCGAGGTCACATACCCCTGGTCGTTCACCCGCACGGCCTCGGCCCTTTCCTCAAAAAGATGGGCCCCAGCGGTCAGCTGGCCATCCGCCGAAACAGGGCGCAGGCCCACCAGCTGCTCTAGGCCGTCCGCCAGAAGGCCCGGACGACGCGACATGGTCTGACCGATGCAATCCTTCTTGAGGCTCACCATCCGGTCCATTCCGATGTCAAAGGCAGTGGTGCGGCCATGGATCTCGGCATGGGTGATAAAGCCCTTCTCGATCCGCAGGACGTTCAGCGCCTCCATCCCGTAGGGACCGCCGCCCAGCACCTCTGCCTGCGCCACCAAAAGCCGGTAAAGGCTTTCGCCATAGTCGGCAGGCACCGCCACCTCATAGGCCATTTCCCCCGAGAACGAGATGCGGAACAACCGGCTCGGAATGCCAGACACCATAACGGGACCGCAGCCCATATAGGGCATCGCCGCTTCATCGATCGGCGTGTCGAGAATGGTGTTCAACAGCTCTCGCGCCTTGGGGCCGGCAACCGAAAATTGGGCCCAGCTTTCGGTGACCGACACGATCTGGACATCCAGATCCGGACGCAGCACCTGCGCCACGAAATCCAGATGGCGCATGACAAGGCCCGCCGCGGCAGTGGTCGTGGTCATGACGTAATGGGTGTCCCCCAGCCGGGCCGTGGTGCCGTCGTCCATGACGTAGCCATCTTCGCGCAGCATCAGGCCATAGCGGACCTTGCCGACCTTCAGGCTCGAGAAGGTATTGGCATAGACAAAGTCGAGAAAAGCCGCCGCATCGGGCCCTTGAATATCGATCTTGCCAAGCGTTGAGACATCGCAAACCCCGACCGCCGAGCGGACCATGGCAACCTCGCGGTCGCAGGCCTCCCGCCAGGTGGTTTCACCCGGTTTGGGAAAATAGGAGGGGCGATACCACAACCCCGCCTCGATCATCGGCGCGCCCAGCGCGACCGATGCACCGTGCGAGGTGGTGAACCGCTCAGGCGCAAAGCCCTTGCCCTGGCTGCCCGCGCCCATCGCGGCGATCGACACCGGCACGTAGGGCGGGCGGAAGGTGGTGGTTCCGGTTTCCGGGATGCCACGACCCGTGGCATCGGCCAGCACGGCCAGCGCCGCCACGTTCGAGGATTTGCCCTGATCGGTCGCCATGCCCTGTGTGGTATAGCGCTTCATATGCTCGACCGAGGCAAAGTTCTCCTGCGCGGCCAGACGGATATCCTTCACATGGACATCATTCTGGAAATCCAGCCATTTACGGCCCTTGCCCTCAACCGCCCAAAGGGCGCTGATCGCATAGGGGCGGTCCTCGGACTCTGGCACGTCGACCTCTGGGGCGGATATGCCAAGCGCGGCCAGCGCCTCGGTCGCGGCGCGAATACCGTCCGCGAGGCAGCCGTGGGTGGCAAAGACACCATTGGCAGAGCCCGCCGCCACCATGCCGGGGATCGACCCGGGGCGGGGCACAAAGGACAGGATCTCCGGCTCCCAGACCGGGCGGCCGTTCATATGGCAGGTCAGATGAACCGTCGGGTTCCAGCCCCCCGACATCGCCAGGCAGTCGGTGCGGATGCGGCGAATGCCGCCGTTATGGCGGATGGTGATATGATCAAGGCCAAGACGGCCCGCCGTCTCGATCACCTGCGCCCCGGCAAAGACCGGGTAGTCGCCCCCCGATGTCACCCCGTCGCGGCTGTCGATAAGGCCCACGACCTTGACCCCGGCGGCGGCCATGTCACGGGCGGTGCGATGGGCATCGTCATTATTGCAGAAAACGGTGACTTCCTTGCCCGGTGCCACCCCCCAACGGTTCAGGTAGGCGCGCACCGCCCCGGCCATCATGATGCCCGGACGGTCGTTGTTGGGAAAAGCAATCGGGCGCTCCAGGGCGCCTGCCGCAAGGACCGAAGCCTTGGCCACGATGCGCCAGAAACATTCGCGTGGGGCAACACCCGAAGCAACACCCGAAGCAACACCTGGGGCCGCATGAAGGGCCACCCGCTCCAACGCGCCAAAGGTGCCCTGGTCATAGGCGCCGGTCACGGTGGTCCGGGTCATCAGGCGGACGTTGGGCAAGGCGGCAAGTTCGGCCAACACCTCGCCCACCCATTCGTGGGACGGAACACCGTCCACATCCTCGACCTCGGCCAGCATGCGGCCACCCATGCGGGCATCCTCATCAGCAAGGATCACGTCAGCCCCGGCACGCGCCGCCGTCAAGGCCGCCATCAGGCCGGCAGGCCCGGCCCCGATCACCAGGACATCGCAAAAGGCAAAGGCCTTCTCGTAGGGCTCGTCATTGGTCTGGCCAGACAAGGCACCAAGCCCCGCCGCCCGCCGGATGATCGGCTCATACAGGCGCTCCCAAAAGGCGCGGGGCCACATGAAGGTCTTGTAGTAGAACCCCGCCCCAAGAAACGGCGAGATCAGGTCATTCACACTCATCACGTCGCGCTCCAGCGACGGCCAGCGGTTCTGGCTGCGGGCAGCCAACCCGTCATAAAGCTCCTGCTGGGTCGCGCGAACGTTGGGCACAAGGGCCGCTCCCTGCCCCACCGATACAAGCGCATTGGGCTCTTCGGGCCCCGCGGTCAGGATGCCGCGCGGGCGGTGATATTTGAACGACCGGCCCACCAGGCGAACATCATTGGCCAGCAAAGCCGAAGCAAGCGTATCCCCCTCGCGCCCCTGCAAACGCTTGCCGTCAAAGCTGAAATCGACCGTTCCCGGCCCGATCAGACCATGTCCCTCGATCCTCATCGCGCCACCTTTTCAGCCAGTACCGCGTCGCCCACCAGATGGGTCACCGTATCCCGCTCCACCAGCGCAAAGGTGCCGCAGGGATCGTGGTACCACAACTCGCGGCTGGCCCCGGCGGGGTTCTCGCGCAGATGCAGATAGTCGTCCCAGGCCGCCTCACCCGCATCGGGGGAGGGACGGTTCAGGGCCACGCCTGCGCCGGCCCAGGTGAATTCCCGCCGGTCGCGTGTGCCGCAATGTGGACAAGTGATGCGCATCTCAAGGTATTCCCTGCTTCGCTTCGTTCCAAATACTCAAAAAATCCGACCCAGCCGCCCTTAGTGCAGGTTGTGCTGGGACCCTGTGCCTTCTTCGTCGATGATCCCCTGCCCGGTCCGAAACCGATCCAGCCGGAACCCGGCCGCGGTTTCATGGGGGGCTCCGGTCGCGATCAAGTGGGCGTAGGCATAGCCAGAGGCGGGAACCGCCTTGAACCCCCCATAGTTCCAGCCGCAGTTCACGAAGAGCCCATCCACATGGGTCCGATCGATGATGGGTGACCCGTCGGGCGACATATCCATGATCCCGCCCCAGCTGCGCAGGACCTTGGCCTTGCCGATCATCGGCATCAGCGTCATCGCCGCGTCCATGACGTGTTCCTTCATGGGCAGGTTCCCGCGCGCCGCATAGCTCGGGTAAAAGTCGATATCGCCGCCAAAGACCAACCCGCCCTTGTCGGACTGGCTGATGTAGAAATGGCCCATGCCAAAGCTGACGACATGGTCGATCACGGGTTTCAGGCCTTCGGTGACAAAGGCCTGCAAAACATGGCTCTCGACGGGCAGGCGCATGCCGGCAAGCGCGGCCACCTGGCCAGAGCGGCCCGCCGTGACCATCGCCACTTTCTTGGCCCGGATCGCGCCGCGGGTGGTCTGCACGCCTTTCACCACGCCGTTCTCGATGTCGATGCCGGTCACTTCGCAATTCTGGATCAGGTCCACACCCCGGCTGTCCGCCCCCCGGGCATAGCCCCAGGCGACCGCGTCGTGCCGGGCGGTGCCGCCGCGCGGATGCAGAAGACCTCCGTAGATCGGAAAGCGGACATTGTCGAAGTCGAGGTAGGGCAGATACTTGCGAACCCCCTCCCGATCCAGAAGCACGGCATCGTCGCCCTGGTTGATCATCGCATTGCCCCGCCTGACAAAAGCGTCGCGCTGCCCGTCCGAATGGAACAGGTTGATCAGGCCGCGTTGCGAATGCATGACGTTGTAGTTGAGGTCGGCCTCAAGGCCCTCCCAAAGTTTCAGAGAGTGGGAGTAGAACTCGGAATTGCCAGGAAGAAAGTAGTTGGCCCGAACGATCGTCGTGTTCCGCCCGACATTGCCGCCACCCAGATAGCCCTTTTCCAGGACCGCCACATTAGTGATTCCGTGCATCTTGGCCAGATAGTAGGCCGTCGACAGGCCATGCCCGCCGCCGCCGATGATGATGACGTCATACTCTGACTTGGGGGTGGGGTCGCGCCACATCGGCTTCCAGCCGGTCTGGCCCCGCAAGCCTTCCCAGATCACCCGCAGCCCTGAATATCCCATGCGCCCGTCCTCGCGTTAGAATCCGTCTCGCGATAGCGAAGGGATCATGCTGGTGCGACGATAGCAACGGGTGGCACGAAAGGCATGTCCGCTTTTCGACATCGACCGTCGTATCCGCGACGTCGCGCAGATATGCCGCAGGCAAGCACGCTTGGCAGGATAGCAGCGAGGGTGCCGGACAGGTCCCTAAGCCTCCTGCAAACGCGCGGCCTCGCCGTTGGCCCCATGATCAGACCCGCACAGATCGTGGTCCGCAAGGCTTTCGATGACCTGGCAATCCGACACGCATCCCCCGGCACAGGCGGCGATCATGCGGTCAAGCTCGGCCCCCAAAGCCTGCAACCGTGCGATCCTGCGGGTCACCTCGACTCGCTGCGCCTTTGCAATGGCGTCTACGGCGGCGCAGTCCTGACCGGGGTCGGCAGAGAGGGCCAGAAGGTCCGATATCGCCTCGAGCGGAAAGCCAAGGTCGCGGGCGTGGCGAATGAACCGCAGACGGTCAATGTCGGACTTGCCATAAAGTCGTCGATTGCCATCGGTGCGGGGCGGAGCAGGCAACAGGCCCCGCGCCTCGTAGTACCGGATGGTCGTGACCTTTACGCCCGAGGTGCGGGCGGCCCCTCCAATTGTCTGATCGGCCATATTGCCTCTTGCTTCTACAGTGACTGTAGATGGCAACCTTGGCCTCACTGAGCAGAATCGCAAGGAAAAACCATGGGCACAGGACATCACCACCACGATCACGAGGCAGCCTTTGACGGAATGGAACCGGCCTATCGGCGGGTCCTCTGGATCGTCATAGCCATCAACGCGGCCATGTTCGTGATAGAAGTTGTGGCCGGCAGCCTGGCGGGCAGTCAGGCGCTAAAGGCGGACGCTCTCGATTTTCTGGGCGACAGTCTGACATATGGCCTGAGCCTTGCGGTTCTGGGCATGCCGCTGGCCCGCCGGGCGCTGGTCGCCCTGCTCAAGGGGCTGTCCCTGGCGGCCATGGGGGTCTGGGTCCTTGGCACGACCATCTGGCAGATCTTTGTCATGGGCGTGCCGCAGGCCGAGGTGATGGGCGCTGTCGGTTTCCTCGCGCTGCTGGCCAATGTCGCCAGCGTCATCCTGTTGATGCGCTGGCGTGAGGGCGATGCAAACGTCCGCTCTGTCTGGCTGTGTTCACGCAACGACGCGGTCGGCAACGTCGCCGTGATTGCCGCAGCCGGGTTGGTCGCCCTGACCAACACGGCCTGGCCAGACCTGATTGTTGCGGCACTCATGGCCGGACTGTTCCTGTCGTCGGCCGTTCAGATCCTCAGGCGGGCCATGGCGGAACGTCAAAGTGTGCAGCGGGACGCCAGCTAGCCGCCCCGACACATCCGAATGCCGCCGTCAGAGGCCTTTGGCCCGGTAGCTTGCCGCCACCCGCCCGATCGAGACGAGGTAAGCCGCGGTCCGCAGATCGTGAACATCGGCGCGGTCATGCCAGACCTCTCGCATGGATTGGTAGGCCCCCCGCATCGTGTCATCGAGGCCGGAGCGCACCAGCTCAAGCTCGCCCGCACCGCGCAGGTATTGTTGTTTGAACCCCGGGGACAGGGTCCATCCAAGACCCTTGTCCGCTGAAAGGCGCTCCAACTCGTCAACCAGCATCTGGTGGCGGCTTTCCTCGGCCCGCCGCTGCATCCGGCCAAATCGGATATGGCTGAGGTTTTTGACCCATTCGAAATAGGACACCGTGACGCCGCCAGCGTTGGCGTACATGTCGGGGATGATGACAGTGCCCTTGGCGCGCAGTACTTCGTCCGCGCCAGCCGTCACAGGGCCGTTGGCGGCCTCGATGATCAGGGGGGCCTGAATGCGATCCGCGTTCGACATGTTGATGACCCCTTCAAGCGCGGCGGGGATCAGGATGTCACAGTCGGCTTCAAGAAGGGCGGCACCGTCGTCAGACAGAGCGGCGTCGGGAAACCCTTTTATGCCGCCGTGCTTGACGATCCACTGGCGGACATCTTCGACGTTAAGGCCGGCTTCGTTGTACAAGGCCCCGTCGCGTTCGATAATGCCGGTGATGCGGCAGCCATCCTCTTCGGACAGGAATTTGGCGGCGTGGTAGCCCACGTTTCCAAGCACCTGCACGATGACCCGTTTGCCATCAAGGCTGCCCAACAGTTTCGCCGCCGCCACGTCATGGGGATAGCGAAAGAACTCGCGCAGGGCGTATTGCACGCCGCGACCCGTCGCTTCGGTCCGGCCCTGAATACCGCCTGCGTTGATCGGTTTGCCGGTGACACAGGCGTTGCTGTTGATGTCGGTGGTGTTCATCCGTTTGTACTGGTCGGCGATCCACGCCATCTCACGCTCGCCGGTGCCCATGTCCGGGGCGGGGACGTTCTGGGCGGGGTTGATCATATCGCGCTTGATCAGCTCATAGGCAAAGCGGCGGGTGATCAGCTCCATCTCGTGCTCGTCCCAGTCGCGCGGATCTATGCGCAGCCCGCCCTTTGAGACGCCATAGGGTACTTGGACCAATGCGCATTTGTAAGTCATCAAGGCCGCCAGCGCCTCAACCTCGTCCTGGTGAACGCTGGGCGCAAACCGGATGCCGCCCTTGGCCGGTTCCATATGCTCTGAGTGGACAGACCGGTAGCCGGTAAAGGTATGCAGGCCGCCGCGCAGCCTCACGCCGAAGCGGACCGTATAGGTGGCATTGCAGACCCGGATCTTTTCTTCAAGTCCGGGCGAGAGGTCCATAA
>CALFSV010000021.1 GCA_937916485.1 uncultured Paracoccaceae bacterium
AGCTAATAGCCTCGCATCAGGGTGCCGCCGCGCGCACACGCGATGCTATCACCGAAGCCACGCGCCTGCGCCTACGCAGTGACGTTCCAGTTGGACTTTACCTCAGCGGGGGGCTCGACAGCTCGATCATCGCAGCGCTTTTGTCGGATATGCTACCGCAAGGGGTCCGGTCCTACTCGGTCAGCTTTGAAGAGGCACATCTGGACGAGGCGCGGTATCAGCAGATCGTTGCAGAGCGTTTTGGGGCCTCGCACACCAGCTTACCGGTTACCGCACGTGATATCTGCGCGGCCTTCCCGAATGCAGTCTACCATGCCGAGATTCCGGTTTTCCGAACTGCCTTTGTGCCCATGTTCCTTTTGTCCCGTCACGTGAGCGATGATGGCACCAAGACGGTGTTCTCGGGCGAGGGCGCAGATGAAGCCTTCCTTGGGTATGATCTCTTTCGCGAGACCTATATGCGCCGCGAATGGGCTAATCTGGACTTGGCCGAACGCAAGGCCAGGGTAGAGCGGCTCAATCCTTATCTCGGGCATTACAGTAACCAGACGCATGGAGCGCTTCTTGGGCTCTACGAGAATTACCAGTCCGAGAAGATGCCGGGACTCTTCAGTCACGAGATCCGCTACCAGAATGGCAAATTTGCCCAGCGGCTGCTGGCGGATGCCGAGCTTGGGGCGCAGGCATTCGAAACCCTCAGCACCTATGCGGAAAATGACGAGGTCTTTGCCGGTTCCGATCCTGTGCAGCGCGCGCAATGGTTGGAATATAAGACACTGCTTTGTGGGTACCTTTTATCCACGCAGGGCGACCGGATGGGCATGGCGCATGGTGTTGAAAACCGCTGTCCGTTCCTTGACCCCAACGTCGTGGCCATGTCCGGCGCGGTCAATCGACAGTTCGATGGAATTTGGCAAGAAAAAGCAGTGCTTAAGCAGGCCTTCCCTGAACTGCCTGACGAGATCCGGGCCCGCCACAAACACCCTTATCGCGCGCCTGACAGCGCCTCTTTCGTGGCAGAGCAACCTGATTATCTAGAGCTGGTTCTGTCATCAGGAGAACTGGCGCGCTCAGGTATGATCAACGTCAGTTTTGCCGAGCGGTTGGTGCGCAAGATCATGACCTCGCCACCCGAACGTATCAGCGTGCGCGAGAACCAGGCCTTCGTTTACCTAATCTCCTTCCAGATGCTGCAAGAGCAATTCGTGACCCGCCGCGCGACGCCGGTTGCGGACCGAGCAGGGCTCGATGCGCGCTTGACCACTCAGCTCGACACTCTGGAGGCGGCATGACACAGACGCCAGAGCCCATTGCCATTGTAGGGCTGGCCCTGAGGGTGCCGGGGGCCGAAAGCCTAGATGCGTTGTGGGACATTCTCTCAAACGGACGTTCAATGATTGGCGCGCTGCCGCACGAGCGGCGCAGCGCAGGTTTCCGCGCGGACGAGGATTACTTTGGTGCCTTCGTCCAAGATGCCGACGCCTTTGATCCCGAGTTCTTTGGAATTTCTCCGCGTGAGGCGGGCAGTATGGACCCGCAGCAGCGCTTTGGGCTCGAGCTGGCATGGAACGCGCTCGAGGATGCAGGCATCCGGCCGTCTTCACTGGCGAAATCTGATACCGGCGTCTTCATGGGTATCTGCCACTGGGACTATCTTGAGATGTTGTCACGGGCCGATATCCCGGTTGAAGCGCATCGCGCGACCGGTGTTGCGCCTTCAATCGCTTCAAATCGGATCTCTTACCAGCTCGACTTGCGTGGCCCCAGCGTGACCAACGACAGCGCGTGTGCCAGCGCTCTGGTCGCGATCGAGCAAGCTGCGACCGCTTTGCGTGCTGGGCAATGCGGAGCGGCGTTGGCGGGCGGGGTGAACTTGATCTGGTCGCCAGACCATTTCCGGGTCTTTTCCAAGAACGGGATGTTGTCCAAGACCGGATCGTCACGCGCCTTCGACGCCAAAGCCAACGGTTATGTGCGCGGCGAAGGCGGTGCGGTATTCGTCTTGAAAACGCTAAGTGCTGCACGTGCGAATGGAGACCCAGTCCACGCCCTAATCCGCGACGTGAAATCAAACCACGGCGGCCACAGCGTAGGCCTGACGGTCACCAACCCAGAGGCGCAGGCGGATTTGATTGCGCAGGTCATGCGGGGCTCTGGCGTGCATCCAGCGACGCTGGATTATGTTGAAGCGCATGGCACTGGCACGCCTGTGGGTGACCCGATTGAGGTCCGCGGGTTAAAAGGTGCGCTCGCGCAGCTTTATGACGAGGCGGGGGACACACCAGAGCCCGGGCGCACGGCGATAGGTTCCGTCAAGACCAACATTGGACATCTCGAGGGCGCGTCGGGGATCGCTGGCGCTCTTAAGGTTATTGCAGCGATGAAGGCGGAGGCGATCCCGCCAAACGCCACCTTCGAGAAGCTGAACCCGCTGATCAAGCTCGATGAGGCACCCTTGCGAGTTGCTTCAAACCTTGAACCCTGGCCTGAGTCGCCGGAGGCGGCCCCGCGTCGCGCAGGGGTGAGTTCTTTCGGATTTGGCGGCACCAATGCCCATGCGCTGCTTGAGGCGTTGCCAACGACGCAGGACAATCACAAGACCTCCAAGAAAAAGCTGATATTCCCCTTATCTGCGAGGTCTGAAGCCGCATTGCGCGCCCGTGCGGCTGACCTAGCGGCCCATCTGAAATCAAATTCACAGCTAGATACCACCGATTTGGCCTTCACCCTGCAAACCGGGCGGGAGGATATGGGGACCCGCCTTGTGGTGCGCGCTCGCAAGGCCGGCAAGCTGATCAAGGCGCTCAAGGCATATGCAAGGGGCAAGGCGCATCCTGATCTTTTCACCGCTCAGGCGCTTGGTCCAAAGGCGCGCATCGCAGCTTGGCTGCAGGGCGGTGCGGCGAAATGGTCAAAGGCAGCGACAGGCAAGCGGCTACATCTGCCCGCCTACCGGTTTGAGCGTCAGCCCTATTGGTTTGAGGATCGTAGCCTGATCACAATAGCTCGGCAGGGCGACATAGTGCGCTGTCATGTGCCTGCAGGCCACGCAATTCTGGCCGATCATGTGATCGACGGACGACCGGTTTTGCCCGGGACCGCCACGGTCAGCCTTGTGCGCGCCTCTGCAGCGCTCGTCCGGCAAAGGCCTGACGTTCTGACCAAACTGCGCTGGCTGCGCCCCGCCGTTGCAGATAAGAAGGGCGTAGCACTGGATATTTCCTTCGATGCAGGCGGCAAAGTGTCCGTGCGAGATGCCGACGGTCAGGAGGTCTTTCGCGCGATCCTTCCTGACGAATCGCCAGCATTGCCAGCTCAGGCGCGCCCTGATCGGGGACCCAGCGAACCGCCCGCTCTGCTATATGCCGACCTTGTGACCGCTGGTATCTCCCATGGTCCGGCCTTTCAGGTGGTCGATACATGGCACCAAAACGAAGACCGAGCGACTGGCGTATTGGCGCCAATCCCGGGGGTGTTCCTAAGTGCTGAGCCCGTGCATCCGATCCATTTGGATGCGGCGATTCAGGTGGCATCGCGGCTCTCGTTGCCAAACGGTGCCCCAGGCGCTCCATTCGTGGCAGAGCGGATTGATTTTGCTGATACGCTTGGTGATGGCAAAATGACCTGCGAGGCTCTAGCGACGGGAGAGGGCGCTTTCGACATCGCGCTCTTTCAGGACGGCGCGTCTGTCGCCCAGATCACCGGTCTTGTGACGCGGCCCGTGGTCCGATCTGCCGCCAGGGACGGCCTAAACACAAAGCCCTGCCTGATTGCCTTGCCTCAAGGGACGTCTTGGGAGATCGCTGATCAACGGACACCTGCTGGTATTCGCACAACCCTCGACCAAACCGATCCCGACACCATCGCACTCTGCAACAATGCAGGCGACCAGCGCGAAGTCACAGTGCCCGATGGGGCGGACTCCAAAGATATTGCCTGGGAAGTATTTGAAGCCGCGCGTGACATCGTCTCCCAACAAACCGGGCTGCTGGCTTTGCGTATCCCGGATACCCATTCAGGGCTTCGGCAGGTGCTCCACCCGATGGTAAACGCCTTGGTGCTAGAACGCGCGTCCTGCCAGCTGGCCCATTTCGGCTCGGACAGCGCCGCTCCGCTTGATCCGCCGTCATTTAGGCTCGTTGAAGCGCCCAAACCAAATGCAAACGCAATCATCAAAGGCGGGGTGTTTTGGATATTGGGTGGCACTGGTGGCATTGGCCTGATCATGGCGCAGCACCTAAAATCGAAGGGCGCACGCGCCGTGATCCTTTCGGGCCGCACCGCCCGCGATATACTGGGGTTCGAGGTGTTGGCCTGTGATGGCACCGATCAGGCGGATCTGCAGGCTACTTGGGCTAGAATCACTAACGAATATGGTCAGATCAACGGCGTCATCCAAGGCGCAGGGCTGGCGGAAGATGCCCTAGCTAGGAACAAGTCGCGCAGCAGCTTCAACCAAGTGTTTGATGCCAAAGTCGAGACTATGACCAATCTGCTTTCGTTTGTAAGGAAGGAGCCGCTCGATTTCCTGATCTCGCTAAGCTCGGTCGCAGCGGTGCATGGGGCGATGGGCCAGGCCGACTATGCGGCCGCAAATGCGCGGCTGAACCAAATGACGACAGAGTTGGCGCAAAACGTTGCGTTCCCTGTGACCTCGCTCGGCTGGACGCTCTGGGCAGAGGGCGGGATGCAAGTGCCAGCGCGTGTGGCACAAGGCATGGCCGACCGGATGGGTACAAGGCCAATCCCAACACAGTCCGCTTTGCAGGTGCTAGAGGCTGCGATGACGGGCGATTTACCCACCCATGTCGTCGTGGGCTACGGTGACGCCGACCGGTTTGCTGCGTTCTTGAATACACGTTCAGATATCCTGTCAGAGACGCCCAAACCTGACAGTGTCAGAGCGACGTCTCTCGACCGCGCGCCAATTCTGGCCGAACTGGGCCAGATGCTTGCTGACACGCTTGCAATGGACCCCACCCGTATCGACCCCTCGCTGAACTTTGACGCATACGGTTTTGACAGTCTCTTGGCCGTCGAGATGGTCGAAAGGATCGAGGCATGGACGGCTGAAACTGTCTCAACCACGCTATTTTTCGAGGCGCTGGACCTTAACGGTGTAGCAGACAAACTGATCGCAGACATTCCAGAGACTTTGTCGCGGCTCACTGCAACGGAAGCGGCCTCTACAGTGCCGGAACCAGTGACAGAACCAGTCCCAGTGAATTCGCCAGCACCACGCATCCAAAGAACTCCAGCCGACAATAACCGTGATATTGCCATCATCGGCATGGGCGGTCGCTATCCCGGTGCGCGCGATCTCGGGCAATTCTGGGAAAACCTCAAAGCGGGCCGCCACGACTTCTCGCCCATTCCCGAACAACGCTGGCCGCATGAAAAGATATATTTCCCCGAACGCAGCGTGGCAGGCAAATCCACCATCCAAACTGGCGGGTTCCTCGAGGATATAGACAAATTCGACCCGCGCTATTTCGGGATCTCTCAATCAGACGCCGAATGCATGTCGCCCGAGGTGCGCCTCTTGCTCGAATGCGCGGTGGAGACATTTGAGAACGCTGGTTACGGGCGTGAAACCTTAGCCGATCATATGCAGGGCGATGTAGGTGTACTCGTCGGCACGATGAGCAATCACTACAATCTCTATGGTGTCCAAAACATGTTGACGCGAGGCGCACGCGCTTCGGGTAGCTATACCGGCACGATCCCCAACATGATCTCCTATTTCTACCGCCTCACAGGGCCGTCGATCTTTGTGGATACGATGTGCTCGCAGTCGCTGACGGCGGTGGATTTGGGTGTACGGCTTTTGCGCGAAGGGCAATGCCGGATGGTCCTGGCGGGTGGGATTAACCTGCTGTTGCACCCGTTAAACCTGATCTCGTCATCGCAAGAGCATTTCACCTCCAACAGGGCCGAGGTGATCCGCAGCTTTGGTCTGGGGGCCGATGGTACCATCTTGGGCGAGGGTGCGGGGCTGGTGCTATTGAAGCCGCTGGCCGACGCAGAGCGCGACGGCGATAACATCCAAGCGGTGATCAAGGGCACGGCAATGGCTAATGCGGGGCCGCGTAACGGCTTTACTGTGCCTAACCCTGCGATGCAGACCAAGGCGGTCACAGATGCGCTTGCCGATGCTGGGCTGAGGCCGGACGATATAAGCTATATCGAAACCCATGGCTCGGGTACGAAGCTGGGCGACCCCATCGAAATCGCGGCGCTGAAGTCGGTGTTCGGTCGAGACGGAGAAATCCCGATTGGGTCGGTGAAATCAAACATTGCGCATCTCTTGGCAGCGGCAGGCGTGGCCGGTCTGACGAAGCTGGTGCTGCAGCTCAAACATGGGCAAATCGCTCCGTCCTTGCATTCAGAGGCGTTGAACCCAGCTATCCCCTTTGATGACACGCCTTTCACGGTCAATCAGACTCTAACCGAGTGGCGCGCAACGGGGCCACGGCGTGGCGGGCTAACCTCGATTGGGGCTGGGGGCATGAATAATCATATGATTGTTGAAGAACGCCTTGCGCAACCGCATCAAGCCTCGTCGGACGGCCCCCGCGTGATGGTGTTTTCAGCGGCATCAGTGTCGCGCCTTTCCGCGATGATGAAGCGGATGCAGGCTTGGCTTGCCACGAACCCCGGGGCTGATCCCGCCCGAGTGGCCTACACGCTGCAGGTAGGCCGAACCAATTTACGGTCCCGCGCGGCCATTGTGGCAGAGGACCTTGAGAGCTTTGCGGATCAGATCGAGGCCTATCTGGCAGGCCAGCCGCACAGGTTTCACCTGTGTGAAGATGTGCTCGCAAGTCCCGCCGCGCCGCAGGACCGAGGCACAGCGCCCGAGGCTGTGGCACACGCGTGGGCCAACGGGCAGTCGATCAAATGGCATGCGCTTTGGGGGGGTGTCGCTCCGCAGCGGATTGAGTTGCCGACTTATCCGTTCGAGCGTGTCAGCTGCTGGTACGAGGTTTTTGATGACGCGCCCAGTGTCCTGAACCCTCTGATATTTCAGCGGCGCCTGCATCCGCTATTGGCTGACAACACGTCGGACCTATCCGGTGCGTCTTTTGAAACGACTTTGAGGACGGATGATCTCCTTGACTACGTGACTGTCGCGGGCGGCACCCAAACCATAACCCCGTGGCTTGCGCTGGATGCGGCCTTTGCAACGCTTGATCTCGCTGGGCGCAGTACGGCCAGTCTGGCGAATGTGACATTAGACGCAGAGGCCCTGACCGAAGGGGCTGATTTGAAATTCGCGACCCAAGATGGCGCCGCGGTTGAGGCGCGCGCGTCAAACGGCGTGTGGCTTTCCGCTATCGCTGCGACGCGCGGCACGTCCACTCCAGCGCCTGTCCCGCTATCCTGTGCGGCTTGGACGCAAAAGGAGATTGACGAGGCGTTTCAAGAGGTTGGTATCCAGCGCGGTCCTTATGCCCAAGGCCTGTCGGCTTTCACGTTCCAATCGGGGCGTATTGAGGCCGAGATCTACACCTGCGACTATAGCCAAGACCACGATACCAAGAACTCTCGGCTTTCACCGGCGATGCTGATTGCTCTCGATGACCTTTGTCGGATGGCGGCTAAAGCGGCTGGCGCTCAGCATTGGCATCGCGCACATGTCGCGCAGCTTACTGCGCTCGAGCTCGGCGATGCGAGTCTAACCGCGACGCGCCTTGCGGGCGAGGTCAAGGTTTCAAACGGGGCCTACACGCTCGACATCTTGTTGTTGGATTCAACCGGGCAGGTTGTCGGTGAGGCGAGGGGTGTCACCTTATCCGGTGCAATGGCCGTTGCCCAAACCGACCCACACCTTGGGGCCGCCGTTGTCACGCAAAGCAAGCTGGAAACCGTGCGCGGTATCGTGGCCGGTCTGCTGAGTTTCCAAAAGAGTGAGATCGATCCCTATACGCGGTTCCACGACATGGGGTTAGACTCCATTTCGTTGTCGAGCCTGACGGATCGGCTGAACACGCGCTTCGGAACAAAGCTGACGCCCGCACTATTCTATGACGTGGCCAATATTGAACAGCTTCTGCCGCAGCTTCCAGAGCCGAAGGCAGGCCCCGCATCCATGGAGGCAAGGCCTCAGTCACTGCGAAATGACACAGCCTTGGTGCAAACACCAGCGGGCGATGATGATGTTGCGCTCCTTGGGATGGCAGCGCGTGTGCCCGGGGCGGATACGACGACGGCCTATTGGGACCTTATCGCGCAGAAACGCTCTGGCCTTGGGTCCTTGCCACTGGGGCGTTTTGCGCCGCACACACAAGCTCAATTCGCTGCTGCCGGTCTGCCTCCCAAGGGGGGATACCTGAGTGATATAGCGCGCTTTGACGCGGATTTCTTCCAGATTTCACCGCTCGAGGCCGAGGTGATGGATCCCCAGCAACGGCTGGTTCTTGAGGCTGTTTGGCACGCGCTAGAGGATGCGGCCCTGCGCCCTGATGCCTTGCCGCCCAAGACCGGTGTTTATGTTGGCGCTTCCAGCCTCGATTACGCGAGCCTGATGCGAGCCGAGGGTGCCGCGGCAACGGGTTATGCTGCGACGGGCAACTCTTTGGCGATGCTGTCCAACCGGATATCGCACCTTTTTGACCTTCGAGGCCCTAGCCAAACGATCGATACGGCGTGCTCTAGCTCCCTTGTCGCGGTGCACCGGGCCGTGCGCGCGTTGAAATTGGGCGAGTGTGACGCAGCCATTGTGGCAGGCGTAAACGTCACGCTGGCGCTCGAGGGGTTTGCGGGGCCGCTTGACGCAGGGATGCTGAGCCGGCGCGGGCGGTGTAGCACTTTCGGCGCGGATGCGGATGGCTATGTCCGGGGCGAAGGCGTGGCCGCTGTCATCCTGAAACGCGCGGAGGATGCGCGTGCAAACGGTGATCCGGTCCATGCGCTTATCGTCGGCAGCGCCGAGAACCATAGCGGGCGCTCAGCTTCGCTCACAGCACCACGCACGCAGGCTCAAGCAGCTCTGGTTTCCGAGGCGATGTCTGGCCTTGATCCTGCACAGGTTGCAATGATCGAAGCCCATGGAACGGGCACGCCCCTGGGCGACCCTGTCGAGGTTGACGGGCTCAACCGCGCGTTTTCGGACTTTGGACTGGCTCCGGCCCAGATCGCTATCAGCTCTGCCAAGTCCAATATTGGTCATCTCGAGGCCGCAGCGGGGCTTGCTGGTTTGATCAAAGTGGTCTTGTCAATGAAGGCCGGCACTCTGCCGCCCCACGCAATGGACGGCGCGCTGAACCCACATCTCAATCTGGCTCAAGGGCCACTGCGGATCGCTGATGCGCTTGCGCCTTGGCCTCAGGCGCGACCGCTTGCCGGTGTCAGTAGCTTTGGCTTTGGCGGGGTTGGGGCCCATGTGGTCCTGCAGCGCCAAAGCGTGGAGCAGGTCCATGATACGGTCAAGCGCCCCCATCTTTTTGTGCTGAGCGCCCAGACCAGTTCGGCCCTTGCGCAGTTGGCCGCGCGGCTCTCGGAACATATGGAAGCGTCACTGGTTGATCCTGCGGCGATGGCGCGAAGCTTGCGCTTTGGTCGCCAACCGATGCGAGAGCGTATCGCCTTTGTCGCCACCACCCAAAGTGAGGCTCAGGCGGCTTTGCAAAAGATTGTTCGTGGGAACCACGCCGGGCTTTGGAGTGCGACCCTGCCGGGAGCAAGCGCGATCCCTCAGTCAGAAGCACCAAACACATCGCGCGACTGTTCGACTTTAGAAGCAGCGGCAGAAGCGTGGTGCCGCGGCCATGATGTTAACCTGGCTGGCGACGACGAGAACGCCCTGCGCCTGCATTTGCCAGTATATCCTTTCGAGGGTGCGCATCATTGGTTCACCGCCACTGAGCAACCATTACTTGCCTCCGCACTGGTGCCGCCCAGCCACGTGGACGCAAATGCCGTACTCGATGACTTGATCAGCGACCGAATTTCTCTGGCACAGGTTGCGGGCGTGTTGGATCAGGGCGCGAAGGGACCGTTACAATGACGGGGGCTGTGCATCTGTTTGCCGAGACTTGGCGCAGCGTTTCCTCCGACCGAAGCGTCGGGTCGCAACGGGTGTTGCTATTGCCCGATTGCCCGATAGCTTGGATCGGACGTCGTCTTGTCCCGGGCGCATCTGGTTGGGGCGCCGAGGCAGCCCTGGTCGAGGCGCAAGGTGCCGCGCGCGGAACTACCGAACCTTTGCGCTTTGTCACGACGGACAGTGTCACCGCTTTTGCGCTGGGCGGGCTGTGTCGAACGATTGAGATTGAACAACAAGGCACTCGGGCTGGTGCCTTGCTTTTGGACGCAGGGGCGAACCTCTCTGAGGCGCTGACGGCGTGTCCTCTCAGAGGGATTGTCCGCTGGGGTACGACCGGACCAGAGTTCCGCGATTTCGAGACCGCCCCCAACGTTCCGGGTGTCCCACTGGCGCATCCGGGTGACCATATTCTGATAACTGGCGGCAATGGCGCGATTGCTCAATCGCTTGCGGCGCATATCACGTCCCAAACCCAAAATGTTTTAATCACATTGCTCGCCCGGTCTGAACCGAACGACACGGCGCGTGCAGGGATGCAGAACCTGACCTCGCGAGGCGCGCGTGTGCTCTGGCTGAACCCGACTTCTCTGGATGCGATTGGCGATGCCATCGATGACGCCTGTCAAACCCAAGGGCCGCTCAAAGGCATCCTTCACTGCGCGGGCGTCACCTGCGACAGGCTGCTGGCGAACCCAGCCCCGATTGACCCAAGCGATGCACTGGCTGCGAAACTGAATCTTACGCGCGCTCTTGATATGGCTTCAGCGGCGCAGCCTTTGCGCTATTTTGTGGGCTTTTCTTCACTTGCTTCGGTGGTCGGCAATGAGGGGCAGGCGGGCTACGCGCTTGCCAATGGGGCACTCGATGGGCTGATAGCACAGCGCCGTGACCAAGGGCGCTGTGGCGTAAGCCTATCGGTCAACTGGGGATACTGGCAGTCGGGCGGCATGCGCATCGACACCGCCACCGAGGCACAGCTGCGCAGCCGGGACGGCGTCGCGCCTATGACCGACGTCGCGGCGATAGACGCGCTCCAACGCGCGCTCGGGACGGG
>CALFSV010000022.1 GCA_937916485.1 uncultured Paracoccaceae bacterium
GTGGTGCCGATCCTGCGCCGCGCCCGTGCGGACGGTGTGCCGATCGTGCTGGAGGGCAATCCTGCGCCGGGCATGCAGACCGTCGTGGCCATCTGCGACTATGACACAGGCTATCTTGCCGGTGTCGCGGCTGGCGAAGCGCTGGGTGCGGATGCCGAAGGCGTGCGGGTGATGAACGTCGGCCTGCCACTCTTGTCGGCGACAATCCTGCGCAGCCGGGGTTTCATGGATGGCCTTCAGACTGTCATCCCCTCTGCCGAGATGGTCCATGACCTCGACGGCGGTGGCAACCCGGATCGCTCGCAGGAAGTGTCGGCTGCGGCACTTGCAGCCGATTCCGATATCGACGTGATCTACGGCATCAACGACTCCTCTGCGCTGGGCGCGTTGCAGGCATGGCGGGCGGCAGGTTTGCCCGAGGATGATCTGATGGTCGTCGGCACCGGCGCCGAAGGTCTGGCATTCCTCAACGAGATGTTGACCGAAGGGCCTTTCCAGCTTGAGGCGGCTATGTTCCCCGAGAAGATCGGCTTCACCGCGATCGACACGGCCGTCGCGCTGTATAATGGCGAAGAGGTGCCCGAATATGTCATCAGCCCGACGACGGCGCTCACCCTCGACGAGGTCTTTTCCTACTACAGTTACGACGGTGAAAGCCGCGAAATTCAGTGGGATGCGGTCAACGCTCTGGAAGCACCCGAGCAGTGCATGATGTACGCATCGGACCTTTGATCTAAACGCCCCGTCGCTCGCTTTGGGCGCCGGGGCGCCAGACCGGGACGTGGAGCGCGTTCCCCAACCATCCTTCAAGGGGACTCCCGATGCGTGATATGGCGGACGACGACCGTTCGGGTGCACTGCTCCGGCGCGCATTCAATTCCGAATATGGCTTTCTCGTCGTCGTTCTGACGCTTCTGGTGGTGGGCCTGAGCCTCGCGGCCACAAACTTTCTCACGCCCAGCAATGCGGTCGCGATACTGCACCAAAGCTCGCTGGTCCTGATCGTCGCGGTTGGCATGACGTTTCTGCTGATCACGGCAGAGGTCGACATCTCTGTCGGGGCTAATCTTGCTTTCGCGTCCTGTGTGGTGATGGATGTGATCAACCAGACCAATTCGGTCGCGCTAGGTGCGATGGCGGGCATCGCTTTCGGCGCAGGGGTAGGGCTTATCAACGCTTTCGTGACGCTTGTCCTCAAGGTGAATTCGCTGATCGGGACAATCGCGATGATGATGGCCCTTCAGGGTGGGGTATATCTCTACACCCGCGAAGCTGTTCAGAACCATCATCAGATCGAAATTTTCCCCAAGATTGCAACAGGCTTCTTGTTGGGTATCCCGGTACCGGTGGTGTTTGCTGCCGTCGTCGCTCTGGCCGGTTGGTTCTATCTGGCGCGTACGCGGGGTGGACGGCTTGTCTTTGCCAGTGGCGCCAACGAGGCGGCGGTGCGGCTATCCGGCTATTCGCCGGCGCGCGTCAAATTCGGAGCCTTCGTGATGACCGGCGCGCTGGTGGGTCTTGCGTCTGTCGTTCTCGCCTCGCTGCTCAACGCGGGCCAGCCGACTGCGGGGACCGGTCTTGAACTGACCGTGATTGCGGCGGTCTTATTGGGGGGCACAAGCCTGATGGGCGGGCGGGGTACAATCCTCGGCACCGTCCTTGCGGTTCTCATCCTCAAGATCATCGACAACGGGATCATCATGCTGCGCTGGAATCAGGATTTGCAGATCATCGTGCCGGGACTGGTGCTGATCCTCGCACTCTACATGGATCAGAAGAAGCGGGGCCATGCACATGGGTGAGGCAGACACCGCAACCGTGAGGATCGCGGACTTTCACGACCTGGCCCCGGCGCTCACCGTAACGGGGCTGAGCAAGAGCTTTCCCGGGGTCAAGGCGCTTGACACTGTGAGCCTGTCCGTACGGCCGGGGGAGATCCTCGCCTTGCTTGGTGAAAATGGCGCCGGCAAATCGACACTGATCAAGATTTTGGCAGGCATTCATAGTGCCGACAGCGGGCAGATCGAAATCGACGGTGTGCCGCAGAATTTCACCAGTCCGGCAGATGCGCTCGACGCCGGGATCAAGGTCGTGTTTCAGGAGATTGCGCTGATACCCGAGTTTTCAGTGGCCGAGAACATGTTCCTCGAGGACCATCTTGTCGGAAAGGCGAACCTGGTGAACTGGCGCGAAATCCATCGCCGGGCGCAGGAAATATTCGACCGGGCGGGGTTCGCCTTGAACCCTGGCGCCAAGGTCAAGGACCTTTCGGTGAGCGAGCAGCAGCTTGTCGAGATTTCGCGGGCGATGGCGCGGGACGCCAAGATCGTCATCATGGACGAGCCGACGTCGTCCCTGACGCCTGCAGAGGTCAAGCATCTGTTCGGCGTGATCGACCGGTTGCGTGATCTTGGCATCGCGATTGTCTACGTCAGCCACAAGCTCGAAGAAATCTTCGAGATCGCCGATACCTGCGTGGTGCTGCGCGACGGTCGGTGGGTGTCGACCAGACCGACGTCCGAACATACGCCCGCCAGTCTCGTGAAGGACATGGTTGGTCGCGAGATCACCAGCCTGTTCCCGCACACCGACCGGAAGGTGGGACGCGAGATCGTGCAGGTCGAGGGTCTGTGCACCAAACGGCTCGACGGCATCAGCTTTCACGTGCGCGCGGGCGAGGTCGTGGGGTTCTTCGGACTGATGGGGGCAGGGCGGACGGAGGTCGCCAAGGCGATCGTCGGGTTTGACCCGATAACCAAGGGCCGCATTCGTATCGACGGAGAAGACCTAAAGCCGCACAGTACTGTACGCAGCAAGGCGCTGGGCATCGGCCTTTTGTCCGAGGACCGCAAGACCGAGGGCTTGATGCTCGACGGAAGCGTCACCCGCAACATGACACTCGCGGCACTCGAGCAGTTCACCAGGAACGGACTGATGGATCACCGCGCCGAGACACGACAGGCGCAGGGGTTCGTCGATCGGTTCGCGATCAAGCTGGCAAAGCTGGGTCAACCCATTCGCAACCTCTCGGGAGGCAACCAGCAAAAGGTGCTGTTGTCGCGCTGGTTGATGTTCGGCCTGAAAGCCGTGGTGCTGGATGAGCCGACCCGTGGCATTGACGTCGGTGCCAAGGCCGAGATTTTTGCGCTGATAGACGAGTTGGCGGCGCAGGGGCTGGCGGTCATTCTGTTGACATCGGAAATGCCCGAGTTGCTGGGCCTCAGCGACCGGGTCTATGTCCTGTCAGAGGGACGGATGACCGGTGAGTTCACGCGTGAGACCGCGACCCAGGAGGAGATCCTCGATGCCGCAATCCGCTAATCCCGCCCTGTCGCAAAGCATGCTGTCGCGGACGGTTCGCAAGGTGGCGGGGCAGAGCGAGATCGCGCTGTTCGCAAGTCTCGTGCTGATTGTCATCGTCTTCTCTTCCTTGTCCGAGTATTTTCTGACCACCCGCAACCTGACCAATGTGTTGGGGCAGGCGTCGATCATCCTGTTGATTGCAACCGGCGTTGCCGTGGCGCTGATCGGCGGCGAGGTCGATATCTCGGTAGGGTCACTGGTCGCGGCGGTTGCCCTGCCGCTGGTCGAGATCATGAATGCAACCGGGTCAATGAGCCTCGGTATATTGGGCGCGCTCGTTCTCGGACTTATCATCGGTGCGATCAACGGCTACCTGTCGGCCTACCTTCGGATCAACTCGCTCATTGTAACACTCGGTATGCTGTTCCTGATCCGGGGCGGCGTCTATTTGTGGACAAACAAGCGCGCGCAGGCGGATACGGCATATCTCGAGAGTTTCTTCGAGTTGGGCAATGGCAAGGCCTTTGGCGTCATGCCGATCCCGGCGATCATCGCAGGGGTGATTGTCCTGTTTGTCATCGTGGTCATGCACAAGACCCGCTTCGGTCGGCGCATTTATGCGGCGGGTGGCAGTGCCGAAGTCGCCCGCATGGTCGGTTACGACGTGCGGCGGATAAAGTTCTTCTGCTTTCTCATCAGTTCGACGCTGGCCACGATTGCCGGTATCCTGCTGGCGTCGCGGCTGGGTGCTGCGGTGCATACCTCTGGTCAGGGGTACGAGTTTCAGGCGATCGCCGCCGTCGTTCTGGGCGGAGTAAGTCTGGCCGGTGGGCGCGGAAATATTCTTGGCGCAGCACTCGGCGTGCTGATCCTTGCCTACCTGTCGAACGGTCTTGGCATGATCAACGCACCGACAGAGTGGCAACTTGTGATTACCGGTATCGTGATCGTCGCCGCCGTCAGCCTCGACAGCTACAAGAAGAGCAAGGAGTAGGGCCATGAACAGATTGCAGGGCAAAATCTGCGTCATCACCGGTGCCGCCGACGGCATCGGCTACGCCATCGCGTCCGCCATGGCGGCGGAAGGCGCCCATGTCTGGCTGTCGGATATCGACGACGCCAAGGGGCAAGCTGCGGCTGTGGGCCTGAACGCAGGGCCCGGCGCCGCGACCTACCACCACTGCGATGTGGCCGAAGCCGGAGATGTGACGGCGCTGTTCGACGCGGTCCTAGCCGCGCATGGCCGCATCGATGTCTTGGTAAACAACGCCGCCATCGCCATCGGCGGTATGCCCCTGCACGAGATGGAAGACGCCCAGTGGGACCGGTTGATGTCGGTTAATCTGAGTTCCGTCTTTCGATGCTGCAAAGCGGCACTGCCAAAGATGATCGCGCAGAAATCCGGGTCGATCATCAACATGGCCTC
>CALFSV010000023.1 GCA_937916485.1 uncultured Paracoccaceae bacterium
GCGCCTGATTGTGGATCAGGAGGTCCCTGGTTCGAGACCAGGAGGTGGTACCATTACTTTCAATAGGTTGTCGCCGTTTCACCGTTTGGATGCAATTTTTCCTTCAGAAATTGCCGCGTTTATTGCCGCGTTTGCGTGATGCTTGGCGGCATTTAACTATTATATCAGATCAATCATTGCTCGGTGTGGTCACTTTAGTTTTTTGCATCCACAACCCATCTAATTCCTCATTCCTAAGACCCCACCCGGGGGCACCCCCCTAAGATTAGCAAAAAGCCCCCGTCATACATAATACGAATCTGCGCGGAAATTTTGAATATAGTGAAAATGAATAAAATTTTCAGTCCCACTGATCAGAAAGCTGGTATCAGATCAAACCTGCATTCTTAAGGGTCTGTTCCATCTCACGAAGCTCACGAAGTTTGACATCTCTCGCTGCACGTATCGCTCTGGTCTCTCGCCCATGCACTGTTTTGGCCGCAGCACACCTTTGCCGCCCAGCTATTGTTTTCGGCCCTGTAGAGGCCCCACCATGGGTCCTGCATACGCTCTTACCATTCATTGCCGCCTTTCGACACTGCAAGCTGCTGCGCTTCGACATTGCTTGGCAGCGTGGGACTTCGAAAGAACCGAAGATCATTTTCTGTGGTATTTTAATCATGAAGATATTCTAACACAAACTGGCTAAAATCCAAATAAATCATAGCGCCGTAGCCCTTTTTAAGAAGATAGCAACAACCACTTCAATCATGAAAGACATCTTCAAAACAGACAGACTTATAAACAAAAACGCACAACTGCTCTTAAGGAGTGGTACCAAATTTGTGCATCATAGGTTTATGTGATCGCGGCACTTTGAGACGTGTTAGGCTTTGTCTGACAACACCCAATGTAGGGTCTAGAGAGGTGTTTGGGTTTTTCTGTGAACGCCTGAGGGTGGGTTTTGGTAAACACGAAATATTTAAGCGAAGTGCAGCTTATATCTAATCTCGCATGTCTGTGAATATCGAGTATCGCTTTTTGACCAGAATAGAGATCCACCCATCTTACCATATTTTTTAAAATGCTGCTACTAAATGGCATGAATTCCACTTTGTTTATCTTAATTTTTCTTGTTTACGAGAATTATTTTCTCATTGAAAAGATTATATCTTGACTTTTCCTGTTTATAAGAATAATTTTACCAAAAATGGGATTTTAAATGAGCGACAACCTAAAACGTATTTTGATTCTATTGGAGCATTTATCTTTGGCAAAAGATGATGGCATGCAAGTCGCGCATCTGGTTGAGGAAACCGGACTCGCCGCTTCAACTGTTTATCGTTTAGTGAGTGATCTCGAAAACTTGGGGTACTTGCGAAAAGTTGACGATCGCAGATTGATCCCCAATTTCTCATTTGAACAAACTCTGTCCATTAGTGGGATGGATCTGCAAAACCTGAACGAGGCGTGCCGGACCGTTTCGGAAAGTTTGATTGCGGCGTCCGAGTTTATCTCGTTGCGGGGGCCAAATCTGTTTTGGCATATCTCTGAAGAGCACTTGCAGCAACCCATCCGTTTGCGTGCAAGTGTTGGATTTATTCGGGGCTCCTACGAGCTTGATTGCATTAGTCGTATGGCCTTGGCTCATTCGACAACTGTTAATGTTGAAGGTGGTTGGGATGTTTCTGGTTTCTTTGAAGTCGGTGTGTCTGGAGGAAAGATTTCATGGAATACAGCAAAGGCGCGGATTGCATCTGTCAAACCTGAGGGCATGGAATTCGACCTTATGGGGAATTCCAAGGGTGTTCGGCGCTATTGTGTCGCCATCAACGGATCCGACGGGGAGTTTGCCGGATTGTTAACCGTCGCAGAGGCGGCAACACCGCTTCGTGACGTTGATGGCCATGTAGCAAAAATTAGTACTGTTTTGTTGGGTCAGAAGGAAGCCATCGAAAAAGGTTGGAAAAATACAATGAACACGGTTAGCCATTTGGGTTGATCATTACTTAAAACTTAGGAGGAAATTATGAATAATTCAAAACTATATGCTGTTGGGCTTGCAGCCGTGATGGCTTTTGGTGCGCCAATTACAGCACTGGCGCAAGACTTGGTAATGTCCATAGGTTCGCGTGGATATGGCGGGATGGTCGAGCGGAACATTGAGAGTTTTCAAGCGGCAAACCCAGGAGCCACTGTCGAATGGAACAAAGTGTCTGACGTGCCGGGTGATAGTCGCAAGCTTTATGTTACGGGCCTGATGGCTCGGAGCTCGACGCCCGATGTGTTTGCCATTGACGTGATTTGGGCTGGTGAATTTGCGCAACGTGGTTGGCTTGAGCCACTGAATGGCCTGATCGCCGATGATCAAATTGCAGCTTATAACCCATCCTTTTTATCCGCCGCCACGGTAGATGACAAAGTTTATGCCGCGCCTCTATATTTGGACGGCACCCACTTGTTCTACCGGACTGATCTGTTAGAAAAATATGGGCTAGAGGTTCCAAAAACTTGGGAAGATGTGATCATGGCTTCAAAGACGGTCATGGAAGGTGAAAACAATCCGCAACTTTATGGGTTTGTGTCCATGTGGGCCAAAATCGAGGGTCTGTTCATGAACTGGCTGTCGTTTACTGGTGGGAATGGTGCAAGCTTTTTTGATGCAGATGGTAATGTTGCGGTAAATTCTCCAGAAGCGATTGCAGCTACGCAAACCATGGTCGACATCCTTTATAAGCACAAGATCGCTCCGGACTCAATCCTTACAATGCGTCCCAATGATGCTCGCACTCTTTTCCAACAAGGACGATCTGTGTTCTTGATGGTTCAAGATTTTGTTCATGCGCCGCTGAGCGCTGCCGATAGTCCTGTTGCAGGTAAGTTTGATTTTACTCGCAATCCATACTTTGCTGGGAATAAAGACGCGCATTCGACAGCTTTGGGTGGATGGCTTTTAGCTGTAAACGCAAACTCCGAGAACAAGGAAGCTGCAGCAAAGTTGGTTGCGCATTTCACGTCGTTTGAAAATCAGCTTTCTGCGGCTTTGGATGAAAATCGTGCGCCAGGTCGCACGGACGTCTATAAAGCCCCAGAAATGGAAACTGCTTCGCTTATTCGTGACTTTGGAGCCAATTTTGCTGTCGGTGTTGTTCGTCCATCTGCTAAAACCGGTAGCCTATATCCGCGTGTTTCTGAAGCGATGCAAATCGAGATTACCAACGCATTGAACCAGAAGAAGACTGTGGAAAAGGCGCTTAATGATGCTGCGGCTGCGGTCAAACAGATCTTAGGTCAATAAAAAACTGTCCGTTTCGTCATTTCGACGAGACGGATATCAATCTCTGAAAGCTGAATGTAAAAATGACTCAAATTCTGACGCTTGAGAAGCGTACTGCGCTAACGGGGATCGGTTTTGTTACACCGACAGTTCTGATAATCGCCTTGATCCTGATCTACCCGATTATTCAATCTATTGTCCTAAGTTTTGGACAATCCAGCATAGATGGGTTCGAACCATATCGGTTTGTGGGGCTTGATCATTACTCAAAACTGATGGGCGACAGCCGATTTTGGAATGCGCTTGGTGTGACCTTCACTTTCACCGCCCTATCGATCCCTTTAGAACTGATGTTTGGCATTGGTTTAGCCCTTTTGATGAATGAGACTTTCAAGTTTAAAGGCTGGGCACGTCTCGCAGTTTTGTTTCCTTGGGCGTTGCCGACCGCGCTAAACACGCTGATCTGGCGTTGGATGTATAACTCCGATTATGGACTTTTCAACGCTGTTGCGCTTCAAAGTGGCTTGGTTGAGCGACCGATTAACTTTCTTGGCGATGATGTCCTTGCCATGGTGGCAATGGTGGTGGTGGCAGTTTGGAAAACAAGCTCATTCATGGCCCTGATTATTTTGGCTGGGCTACAATCTATTCCGCGTGATCTGTTTGAGGCTGGTCGGATAGACGGCATGAACCGCTGGACTGAGTTTACGCAGATCACATTGCCATTGTTAAAGGGCCCCATTCTTGTCGCCCTGATTATCCGGTCTATGGATGCGCTACGGACGTTTGAATTGCCGTTCAACCTGACTGATGGCGGTCCAGCCGCGGCTACTGAAAGTCTATCGCTTTATGCCTATAAGGTGATCTTTGATTTTCTTGATTTTAATTTTGGCGCAGCCATTGTCGTGGTTCAGTTTCTAGTGATTTTCACCATGAGTTTGGTCTACGTTTTCGCCTTAAGAAATAAGGATTAAAATCATGAAAAGCTCTCCACGCTTTGGACTTTACTTCCTTGTCCTCCTCACAGTTGTCATCTCATTCTTTCCAATTATTTGGCTGATTTTGACCTCTTTTAAGAATACTGCAGGAATTTACGCTTGGCCAATCCAATACTGGCCAGACCCGTTTACCTTTGAAAACTACATCTCGATCTTCAACAACTCGCCAGAATTGCTGCGCTACATTCTCAACAGTTTCATCGTTGGCGTCGGATGTACAGCTATAACGCTCATGTGTGGCGGGATTGCAGCCTATGCGCTGTCACGACTGCGATTACGTTTTGCGGGTGTTTTGATGGTGGGCATTCTCGCTGTATCGATGTTTCCGCCAGTTTCATTGTTACCGTCGCTATTTCAAAACTTTCTTAACTTTGGACTTTTGAACACCTATACTGGTTTGATCCTTGCACATGCTGGTTTGTTCTTACCCTTTTCGGTTTGGATGCTTGCGAGCTACTTTGCGACGCTTCCGGTCGAGATTGAGGAAGCTGCTAAAATGGATGGTATGGGATTTGTTCGTATCTTTTTGACCATCATCTTGCCTTTGTCTTGGCCTGGTTTTGTGGCCACAGGGTTAATCGTATTCATTTTTTCATGGAATGAGTTTCCACTTGCTCTGGTGTTGATGACCCAAAATGCGATGCGTACGGCCCCAGTGGGAATTTCACTTTATCCTGGTGAATACGCATTTCCGTGGGAAACAATTAGCACCGCGACAGTACTCGCCATTATACCGGTATTGATTATTACTGCGATTTTTCAGAAACAAATAGTTGGTGGGTTGACCGCTGGCGCAGGTAAATAAAGGCAGCTATGGCAAACGTAACACTGAACCAAATTGGCAAATCCTACGGCAAAGACACGGCGGTAGAAAATTTTAATCTTGAAATTGAAGATGGTGAATTTCTGGTGCTGCTCGGCCCATCTGGATGCGGTAAATCCACGACGCTGCGCATGATTGCGGGTCTTGAGAGTATCACCACCGGAGAGCTATCTATTGGTGGCATTAGGATGAATGAAACTGATCCAAAAGATCGTGGAGTTGCAATGGTGTTTCAAAACTATGCGCTTTATCCTCATAAATCAGTTTTTGATAATATGGCGATGGCACTCAAGCTGCAAAAAATTCCAAAGGCAGAGATTGAAAAACGGGTCAATGATGTGTCGGACCTTCTTGGCCTAAATGATTATCTTGAACGCAAACCGGCGGCTTTGTCTGGTGGTCAACGTCAACGTGTGGCTATTGGACGTGCAATTGTCCGCACGCCAGAAGTGTTTTTGTTCGATGAACCTTTGTCCAATTTGGATGCTAAACTGCGCGTAAAAATGCGGATGGAATTGCAAGAGCTTCACAAGCGTATCGGCGTCACCAGCATCTATGTAACGCATGATCAGGTCGAGGCGATGACACTCGCTGACAGGATTGTTATTTTAGACGGAGGTAAGGTGGCTCAGATCGGAAGCCCTCGGGATGTATACGATCACCCAGCGACTGAATTTGTGGCTGGGTTTATTGGTAGCCCTGCTATGAATTTCTTACCGGCAGTTCAATCTGAGAGCGGCTGGCGCATTACTGGAAGTGACTTGTTGTTGCCACACCCCGAAGGGCTTGCTACTAAGTCTGAAACTGTAACACTTGGTATCCGGCCCGAGCATATAGAGGTCATAACAGTCGTTTCCGACCCAGATCCTTGGGTGATTGAAGCAACGGTCAAGCTGGATGAACTTCTTGGCGCTGATGCGCTGCTTAATTTATCTGTTCAAGGCTTTGATCTTCTGGCTAGGGTCAGCGGCACCGATTTCCCAGAAGCAGGATCTAAGGTGCACATTCGTATGGATCCTGCCCGCATTCACGGCTTTGATCCCGCAACTGGTCTTGCTCTTTCACGCGATCCTATCTCCGAAAGGTAACACAATGACAAAAACTAAACGTCCAAATATTTTGTTCATCATGGCGGACGATCATGCTGCTAAAGCAATTAGTTGTTATGGTGCTGGGTTGAATAAAACACCAAACCTCGATCGGCTTGCGGATGAAGGCGTGCGGTTGAACCATTGCTACGTCACGAACTCGATCTGCACCCCAAGCCGCGCCGCGATCCTGACTGGCACGTACAATCACGTTAACAATGTCACCACTCTGGAAACACCCATAGATAATCGTGGCCCAAATGTGGCCAAACATCTGCGCACTGGCGGCTATCAAACGGCTTTGATCGGCAAATGGCATCTTGGTGAGGGTAGGGCACATGAGCCATCTGGATTTGACTTTTGGTCCGTCCTTCCGGGGCAAGGCGAATATTTTGATCCCTACATGATCGAGATGGGCAAGGAGATCGAAGCGTCTGGATATACTACTGACATTATCACTGACAAAAGCCTTGAATGGTTAAGCCAATGCGATGGTGATAAACCATTCTTTCTGATGTGCCATCACAAAGCACCACATCGCGAATGGGAACCGCATCCAAAAAACCGGCATCTCTATCAAGAGGATATAGCTATTCCAGAGACGTTTGACGATGACTATAAGAATCGTGCAAAGGCGGCGTCAGAAGCGCGGATGCGCATCAAAGATGATATGAAATATATCGATTTAGGGCTGGTACAGCCTGAAGGTGGCGCAGAGATTGGTGAGCGGACAAAACCTGGTGCGATAGATCGGAGGATACCAAACCCTGAAGACGTCAGTAATCTGCGCCTGATCGATCGAGATACGGGTGAGGTGTTTACATTTGAGACGCAAGAGCAACTAAGCCATTTTAAGTATCAACGATATTTGAAACGCTACTTGCGCACGATACACTCTATTGATGAAAGTGTAGGGCGGTTGCTTGATTGGTTGGATGAAACGGGCCAGGCTGACGATACCATCGTGATCTATACTTCAGATCAGGGGTTCTTTTTGGGAGAACATGGTTGGTTCGATAAACGCTTCATGTATGAGGAATCCTTCCAGATGCCTTTCTTGATGCGATATCCGGCGGCTGTTCAGGCAGGCAGTGTATGTAATGATATGCTGTGTAATGTCGATTTTGCGCCGACCTTTCTTGATTATGCGGGCCTGACCATTCCTAACTATATGCAAGGGCGTTCTGGACGGTCCGTTTTAGAGTGCAAGACACCTGATGATTGGGATCAAGTTGCCTATCATAGATATTGGATGCACCGAGACCCTGATCACAATGCTTACTCTCACTATGGTATTCGTGATCAGCGTTATAAGTTGATTTACTGGTACAATGACGGCTTTGATCTACCTGGCACCAATCAAGGGGGCCAAGACAAAGAATGGGAATTGTTTGATTGTGAAAAGGATCCACTCGAATTGTTCAGTGTCGCCGATGATCCAACCTATGCAAATGTTCGAAATGACATGCTTGCAAAACTAACTGCTAAGATGATGGAAATAGGTGATGAACCTGCACACTGAGAATGCTTGAAAGTTAGTTTTGCATCAAATGGTGAAGGTGATCGTGTAAAAGAATGTCATGCAGTTGTCTCAACAAGTGAACCTTGTCTTTATGCAAATTTAATTATCCGCAAGGGTGTCATTTACCCAAGTAAAATGGAATAAAATATGAAACGTTCAATTATCAATAAGATTATTCAAGAATCTGATGAATTTATTAAATCCCATGGATTTAGATTACCACCATTTGCTTATTTCCAACCTAGTGAACTCGTCGCCCGAAAGCGTGAGTATCAAGCAATTTTTGACGCACGCTTAGGGTGGGATATAACAGACTATGGTGAAGGTCATTTTGATGAAAAGGGATTATTCCTATTTACTGTTCGAAACGGCTCAATGTCTGATCTAAGAAGTGGTAAAGGTATGTGCTATGCTGAAAAAATAATGATTTCACGTCAAGATCAGGTATCTCCATCACACCGGCATATAATTAAGACTGAAGATATAATAAATCGAGGTGGAGCAACCTTAGCCATAGAAATGTTTGAAAGTGATGCAAATGGTGAGATTGACTTAAAAGCATCTGTGCCAGTATTTTGTGATGGTGTAGCAAAGATGTTCAAGGCTGGAGATATTCTAAGGCTTGCACCTGGAGAAAGTGTAACTCTCTCACCAGGCAATTGGCATAAGTTTTGGGGAGAAAATGGGGATGTACTGATTGGTGAAGTCTCAACGGTAAACGATGATATAACAGATAACGTTTTTGCAGAACCTATTGGAAGGTTTTCAGAAATTGAAGAAGATGTGGATGCAATACATTTATTGGTGTCTGATTATGAGAAATGGGGCTTACTTTAGTTTTTTTGATTGGGGCTTTATTAAACCTGAATATTGGATCAAAGATTGGCACAGTGGCATTGTCAGACAAACTTGACGCGCAAGCGGCTAATCCTTAATTCTGGTTGATGACATCAAAAAACCCATTTAAGTACTTCAAGACTTCGCCCAAAATCATCCGCT
>CALFSV010000024.1 GCA_937916485.1 uncultured Paracoccaceae bacterium
CTACCCGATTGCTGTGGGTGGGGCATTGACTGAAGTGGTCGACGGAATTGTTGCCGATTTCGAAGCCGCCAACCCCGATATCAGCGTAAACGCAATTTATTCAGGCAACTATGATGACACTCGCGTGCGGGCATTGTCAGCGCTGGCTTCGGGTGAGCCTGCGCAGCTTGCAGTGATGTTTTCCATTGATGCCTACGACCTGATCGAACAGGATCTTATTTTGCCATTCGATGATGTCGCAACATCGGACGCTGACAAAGCGTGGCTGGGAAGTTTTTACCCAGCGCTGATGGCAAATGGCACTATCGAAGGTAAGACTTGGGGCATTCCGTTCCAGCGGTCAACGATTGTTGCATATTATAACAAGGACATGTTCCGTGCGGCTGGCCTCGACCCTGAAGCCCCGCCAAAAACTTGGGACGAAATGATTGCAATGGGCAAGGCCCTGACCAACGATGGAACCTATGGTTTGATGATCCCATCAACTGGCTATCCCTATTGGATGTTCCAGGCACTGGCGATCCAGAACGGCAAAGAGGTGATGTCAAAAGATGGCCTGACCACATATTTCGACGACGAAACCGTTATTGAGACACTTGAGTTCTGGCAGTCCCTGTCTGGCGAGCACGGCATCATGCCTGACGGCACTGTTGAATGGGGCACATTGCGCCAGGCGTTCCTTGAAGGTCAGACCGCGATGATGTGGCACTCCACCGGCAATCTGACAACCGTGAAAAACAACGCCAGCTTTGATTTCGGTGTTGCCGAGCTGCCGGGCAATGTTCGTCTTGGTTCGCCGACCGGTGGTGGCAACTTCTACATGTTCAAGGACACAACAGATGAGGAACGCGCCGCGGCCCTGAAACTGATGCAGTTCATGACATCGCCCGAGCAGGCAGCCGCCTGGTCAATCGGCACAGGTTACATGGGTGTTTCACCTGCGGCCTACGAAACCGAAGCGCTGAAAGCCTATGTCGCTGATTTTCCACCGGCACTTGTCGCGCGCAACCAGCTTGAAAACGCCGTTGCTGAGTTTTCGACATTTGAGACTGCCCGCGTGCGTGACGGTCTGAACAACGCCATTCAATCGGCGCTGACCGGATCGAAAACGGCTGCTGAGGCTTTGGGCGAAGCCCAGGCTGCAGCCGAGCGCCTGTTGGCTGCCTATCAATAACTAAAAATCCCCGGCTGGGCTGGTGCACATCGCATCGGCCCTACCAACTTCTTACATGCCAAATCTGAACATCGGAGACGCGCTATGTCCGCTCACGCCAATCTCGAACGTCGCAGGCAAGCCATATATGGCTGGTTGCTTCTGTCGCCCGCAGCGGTGTTGCTCACGGTTTTTGCCTTCTACCCGTCTATCGCGACCCTCTGGTCGTCCTTGTTTTCGCGGCATACCCGCCGCAACCCCAGTGAGTTTGTTGGCACAGAAAACTATGCCGATCTTTTTGCGGACCCCACATTTTGGCTAGTGGCGAAAAATAACCTGTTTTACGCGGGCGTCACGATCCCAGTTTCGATTTTCATTGCGCTTTCAATGGCGCTTTGGGCCAACTCCAAGATCTCAGCGCGGGGGTTTGTGCGTACCGCCTATTTCACACCAACCGTCTTGCCGATGATTGCCGCTGCCAACCTTTGGCTGTTTTTCTACACGCCAGGTCTGGGCGTATTGGATCAAATTGGCAGCCTGTTTGGCCTGCCGTCGGTCAACTGGCTGGGGCAGCCTGAAACTGCGTTATGGGCGATCATCATCGTGACAATCTGGAAAGAAGCTGGGTTTTTCATGATTTTCTATCTCGCGGCATTGCAAACAATTCCTGTGGATCTCAAGGAAGCGGCAGACATCGAGGGCACCAGCCGCTGGACCTATACGCGCCGCATCGTGTTGCCGCTGCTGATGCCGACAACGCTGTTTATTGCCGTCAACGCGATGATCAACTCGGTCAAGCTGATCGACCACCTGTTCATCCTGACCAAGGGTGGGCCGTCGGACGCCAGCAAGCTGATCCTCTATTACATCTGGGAAATGGCATTCGCATTCTTTGACGCGCCACATGCGGCGGCCATTACGGTCCTTGTTATTGCAGTGCTGGGCGTCGTGGCTGCGGTACAGTTCTTGTACCTCGACAGAAGGACACACTACCAATGAAGAGCTTCACCAAATTCATGGACAGCTTCGGCGCAATCCTTCTGGCTGTTATTTGGATTGCGCCACTGTTGTTTGCCTTCTGGGCTGCAACGCATTCGACCTCTGATGCGGTGAACCTCAAACTGTTTTCGCCTTGGACGCTGGATAACTTCCGTGTCGCCTGGAGCGGTGCGCCCTGGCTAAAGTATTTCTTCAATACATTCATGCTGGTGACGGTGATCCTGATTGGCCAATTTTTCCTGACCACGCTTGCAGGGTTCGCCTTTGCGCAACTCCGGTTTCCCGGCAAGGACTTCGTATTCATCCTGGTCCTGATGCAGCTGTTCATCCTGCCCGAAGTCCTGATCGTGGAAAACTATGCGATGGTGTCCCGGCTCGGGTTGTTTGACAGCATCCTTGGCGTCGGCATGCCCTATATGGCGTCGGCCTTCGGCATCTTCTTGATGCGGCAGTCATTCAAAGGCGTGCCGATCGAATTGCACGAAGCTGCGCGGATCGAAGGCTGTGGGCTGCTTGGTATCCTGTGGCGGGTTTACGTGCCGCTGGCAAAGCCAACCTATCTTGCCTATGCGCTGGTGTCGGTTTCGACCCACTGGAATAACTTCCTGTGGCCGCTGATTGTGACCAATTCACCGGAAACACGCCCCTTGACGGTCGGCCTGTCGATCTTTGGCGCTCCCGAAAACGGTGTGGATATCAGCATCATTTCGGCCGCCACGCTCATGTCTGTTGCCCCGCTGCTCATCGCATTCCTGATCTTCCAACGCCAGTTCGTTCAGTCCTTCCTGCGGGCTGGTATCAAATGACCGCAATCCTTCAGATCACTGACACACATATTGTTGCGGAAGGTAAGCTCGTTTCGGGTCAGCTGGAAACGGCTGCGCCACTGACGCGGTTGGTCGACCAGATTGCGTCGATCAGACATCAGATCGGTCCAATTGATGCGGTCATCGTCAGCGGCGATCTGAGCGATGACGGTAGCGAAGCAAGCTATGCCCGGTTCAAGAGGCTGCTCGCCCCGCTTGACCTGCCCACCTATGTAATACCGGGCAATCACGATATTCGTGAACCTTTACGCCGGGCGTTCGCGAGCGATCTTCCCGTGGCTGGACCATTGAACTGGGCGCGTAAGGAGGGGGATATCCACCTGATTGGCCTTGACACTTTGGTTGAGGGGCATGGTCATGGCACTTTGAGCCCTGAGACCTTGGCGTTTCTTGGGGATGCACTTGCAAGAGCGGATGGCTCAGCCGTTTTGTTGGCGCTGCATCATCCGCCCTTTGCCAGTGGTATCAACTTCATGGATGCAATCGGTCTGACAAATGCGCTGCAATTGCGTGACGCCGTGGCTGGCTACAAAGGTGAATTGCGGATGGTTTGTGGACACATCCATAGCATGATGGTGCACAATGTCGGCGGGCATACTGCAATCTCTGCGCCGTCGCCATGCAGCACATTCGCTTTTGATCACAGGACAAATGCGCCTGTCGGCTATCTTATCCAAGACGATGGCTGTGTGTTGCACCGATGGGACGCGGGGTTCCAATCAATCCGCATCGGACCAGAGGCCGGATCGGGCCCTTTTCCCTTCTAGCCGTCTTACATGAAAGAAAGCAAAACCGATGAATGAACCACATGTACTCCAGATTATAATACATATCGCAGGTGCTGCGGCCCTGCTGATCTGGGCTGTGCGATTGGTCCGCACCGGGGTCGAACGCGGTTTTGCAGCACCCATGCGGATCTGGCTGCGCCATTCAGCGAAGAACAGATTGCTTGCAGCTGGGACCGGAATCGGCGCTGCTGTTTTGCTGCAAAGCGCCACTGCGGTTGCGGTTCTAGTGTCCAACTTTATCTCCAAAGGAGGGGTTGTGACGGCGACCGGTCTGGCGATCTTGCTGGGCGCTGATGTTGGCTCCGCCTTGGTGACGCAGCTTTTGATGGTGCGGCAACCCATTCTGATCCCGCTGCTGCTTATTGTTGGAGTCGTGGTTTTTTTGCGTGGTGAAGGCAGCAATACACGCCAGACTGGCCGCATTCTGATCGGGCTTGCGCTGATCTTTGTGTCGCTGGATATGATCCGCAGCGCCACTGAACCGATGATATTAAATACGGGCACGCAGGCCATCATGGCCTATCTCGGTCGTGATTTGCTGACTGCTTTCCTCATTGGCGCTGTGTTCGCATGGGGTGTTCACTCCAGCGTTGCGGCGGTGTTGCTATTTGTCACCTTGGCCGGGCAATCCATATTGCCCAGCCCGGCCGCCGCAGCCATGATCCTGGGGGCCAATCTGGGCGGTGGGTTAATCGCATTCGTTCTCACCTATTCAGCGCCGCTTGCGTCGCGGCGGATGGTCATGGCGAATTTGCTCTTGCGGGGTGGGGGGGCCGTGCTGGTGGTTCTGGTGATTGCGGCAATGCCGGAGCTGTTGACCCAGCTTGGAGCGACGCCGGCCCGGCAATCCATCAATCTACATCTCGCCTTCAATGTGGCTTTGGCAATCGTGGCGCTGCCTTTTGTGGGGCCAATCACAACAGCCTTCTCCTATTTCATGGCCGAAAAAACTGGCCCAAGCGGTGCTCTGGATGTCACCAGCGCGCTTGATCCTGCCCTGCTGGATCGCCCGCAACGTGCGGTTGATAGTGCTGCGCGTGAATTGCTTGGAATGGGCCAAAAGATCGAACAGATGCTGATCGCGGTCGATCCCCTATATGATCAGTGGAATGTTACCACCGCCAGCATGATCGCGGATCAGGACAAAGCGATCAAACAGACCCACCTGGATATCAAACTTTATCTTGCACGGCTTGGCCAAAAGGGAATGGATGAGGATCTGAGTCGCCGCTCGCTAGAACTCGCCTCGATTTCATCCAGCCTTGATTCCGCCTCAGATGCTATTACACGGACCATGCTGGACCTCGCTGAGCGTCTTCATCGGCAAAAGCTCCAGTTTTCGCAGCAAGGGCGGGATGAAATTAGGAATTTCACCGACCGGGTCCAAAGCAATGCGAAGCTGGCGTTGAATGTCATGATGAACCAAAACCCGGCTG
>CALFSV010000025.1 GCA_937916485.1 uncultured Paracoccaceae bacterium
TTTGTGCCGACAGAACCGGGCGTGTAGCTAGAAAGACCTGTCTGAGGGTCGATGAACATGCCGGTGATTGCGTCGTATTGGCCCGGACGTTCTTGCTTGAGCCGGGTCAAAGACTCATCGTAGATCGGGCCGGATGAATAGCCTTGAACGCCACCAGCGAACGTCTGCGCCTCGGGCATCCCGGCCATAGGATCGGACGGGGCAGCAAGACCAAACGCCGATGCGCCTTGGTTGATGTTTTGGGCTGCCGCTACCTGCATCGGGGTCATCGCCGCAACGTCAGGGCCATAGTAGGGCGTGTAACCCAGCTTGGCCACGTCCGACCCGCGAGCGATGTTTTCTCGCGCCGCGTCCTCAAGCCACTGAGGTATTTGAACCTCAGTCGTTTGCTTTCCGCCTTTGCCACCACCTGACATTATATAGCCCTCTCAAGAACGATCATCACTGGCTTGAATCCGCTGGGGGCCAATGCCCGTTCCCAGCCCTTTCTACCTGCCATTGTAAGGGATGTGCATTCTTGCGTCCGTCCCCATTTTGCTGCGCTGTCGATCATGTCGATCAACTCATCCATGTCGCCACCGGCGAGAAAGATGTGCAGCACCTTCTTTTTATCATACTTCACGACCTCTGTCACGGCGGCTGATTGAGTACCCGGCCACAATTGCATCCGGCCTTCGATGATGCCCCGTTTCACGTCCTCGAAATCATGCGTTCCCCCGCTGTATTCCAGCGCGGCCTCGATGTATTCTCGGAAATCGTCAATCATGACTTGATCCGCGTAATGGCCAGCGTCATCGACGGAGCGGCTGGGGCATAAGCTGTTGCAGGGTGCGCAACAAGTGATGCCGACAAGCTGTCAACGGCCCACATCACGTTCAGCACATCGCCTGCGCTGACGGTGAACAACGCAGTCCTCGACGCGACCATCGTCGCATTGTTGGAATGCAACGTAGACAGGATAGTGCTGCCCGTCACGTCCGTGCCGTTGATCCTTGGCCAAAACCGGAACGTCACTGTTGAGCCGGAAGAACTGGTGCATTGCGCTGAAAAGGCCAAAAGATAAACACCACCCTCAACGAAAGTGATGTCCGCCAGAGGCGATCCGGTCAGGGTAATTCCATCGCCCGAGATTAGATCAAGCGGGATCTTATAGGCCGTGTTGATTGCCGCCGCCGTGACGTTCGCATCTTGCCCGAAAACCGCCAAGCCATCAGCCAAGACAAGCTGCCGAAACTCACCGTCCTTTGACACCACAGGATAGCCGTTGGCTTCGTCCCAAAGGATCGTGCCATTCTCACTCGCCCGTGCATCGCTGGACTTCCATTGCAGCCGAGACGCCACCCGTTGCAAGTAGGTGATGATGTTGGTCGCCCAGACGTTCAGGTTTCCCGTCCACGGCGGCGGATTGTACCCGTAACTCATCTGCGACCACCAGGCACTGCATCAAGTCGCATGATCCCGACCCGCCAATCGGCAAGGTTGACCCCATCAACCCGCATTCTGATCTGGCGTCCCGTGAACCGCACAGACGTTGGGTTGCCCATCGCATACGGACCATAGCTGCGTTCGGTATCGTTGGGATGGAACCGCGTTTTGAACGTCGCCGTGACGTCGCCCTGCGTTTTTTCGTCTGGGATCAAGCTGGTCGCCATCAGCACCTGATCACCGGCCCCGAGACTGATCGGCCCGCTTTCTGCGAAAGGCACTTCCCCGCCTCGGGCAAGGCCAAAGTCGTGCTGATACACAACGCCGGAATCGTCCGCCCATGTCGGGCTTCTGAATACCCCAAGATCCACGCCAGCCGTCCGGGCCAAGCTACCCGTTGACCAATGCCCCTCGCGGTAGTTCAGCATTGCATAGCGATCCACCTCGCTTGAACCACCAGACGGGTAGAACCACCAAATTTCGTTGAACTGCTGGTTTGAGACGCCCCACACCTTCGATTGCTGAGAAGCGTTGATGTCACCGAAAACGTAATCTGACACCTCGCAGGGAAGGTTTTGAACCGCGCCACCGGCGTAGCTGTAGAATCCACGGCGACCCATCCAGAACACGCCTTCGTCAATGGATACCGCAGACTTTCGGCTCACGGCCCCACATGCTGAACCGACCCGCTGAAACCCGTAGACGAACTGACCGCCCACATAGGTCACTGAGTGCGCGTCCTGATCGGTGATGACCAGAGCCTGCCCACGGGTTCGGATGCCCTGCATGATCTGACCGGACGTCTGCAACTCAATATCACCGGCTTCGTTCGTCGCGGCTGGCGTCCATGACGTGTTGTTCTCGCGGTCGCTCCACTGGACCTTGCGGGGATTGCCCCCGGCCCCAAGGGCGAACAAGAACCGCTCCTCAGTGACCAACAGGCCAGAGTTGTCAGTCGGTGCGTTGGCAATGACGGCGGCAGGCGTGGCCACGTTCAACGTCCACTCCAAGAGCCGACCATCAGCCGTTGAACAGGCGACCAAATACTCACCCCAGTTGTCCAGCGACCATGTTGTGGCCTCAGTATAGGCGCTGCTGCTTTCGCGTTCTGTCCCGTAGTCGCCAAGACCATAGAAGCCGCCGCCATAGCCGGTGTTTTCCGCAGCATCGAGAGTACCATCAACAAGATCAACCGGGCTGACATCGCTCACTGTGTTGCTGGCGCTGATGACCTTGAGGGCGTCGTGAAAGCCAATGCCAAACCACCGGTCGCCTGACAAGTCGCGCCATGCCAACAAAGCCCTCGGGGCCGTCGTTCCAGCCGTAGCCCTCGACGACCACCCCCCGACCGGGCGCATAGTTCCATCAGTCCAACGGATCAGGTTGGCATCGCGCCACCTGTTGCTGGCCTGAAACTCCGTCCCATTGCGATAGACGCCTGGCGGGATGTTCAGCGGCATGAGGGCCATATTCTACTCCTCGGCTGCGTCGTCAGCCACCTGTGTCATAGTTACCGAAGCGTAAGTCGGCGTCCGTTCGTGAAGCGGCATGAGGGCCATAGGTTATCCCCCGGTAAGACCATTACCATGTGGAAAGCGCCGCCCGCTTCCATGTGTTTGCCAACACGCAGACAAAGATATAATCGCCATTCCAACAAATCTCACCGACCTCCCCGGGTGATGTTGCGGAGGCGGGCGTTCTTGGTACTCTGAGTCGAATTGTGTTTGCAGCTATATCCAGTTTATGGGTGGGGTCAGTCGTCCCAATGCCGACGTCGCCATTGTTGTCGATGCGGACACGTTCTCCTCCATTGACGTTAATACGGAAGTAGCCATTGCGGTCGTTTGACACCGTCATGTCATCAGTGGTTCCACCGTAACCAAAGTAACCTTTGCGGCTTGTGGTATCAAAGAAGGACATGAAGTTAGAAGCGCCAACGTTGGCTGTACTGCGGATGGTGTCACCCCAACCATATACTTCCAGCTCCGTTTGGGGGTCGTCTGTTCCGATGCCGACGTTGCCCACATTGTCAATACGCACGTATTCGGTAGAGCCTTTGCCAAAGGTGATTAGGTCGGAAGTATTATTTCCTAAACCTATATAGCCCATATCAGCAGCGTCAACTTTACGCTGAAGTTTGTGTCGTGCTGTAGTCCAACTAGAACCGGAAGTAACTCTCTCGAGCTTGTGGACTAAGTTGTCTTGGTTAGTGGTAGTCCCCTTCTGTGTGGCAATAACTAGCTCGTTGCCAGCTGTCGTGCCTAATGCACCAGAGTTGACTAGGGTGTCACCGGAAACCTCCAATGTGGTAGAGGGACTGGCTGTTCCGATGCCGACGTTGCCGGATGTAAAGTACGAGTTCCCACCGTTAGAGATAAGGTTTTTGACTACCCCACCGTCAACAAACTCCATACCTACCATCTGGTTGCCAGAGCGCGTGAAGCGAGCAAAGTCCCCGCCGCCACCCCCTGCATCGTTACGGTATTGGGCTACCAACTCTCCATCAGTCAGATTAAAAGAGAACGTTTTGTTATCGACGGTGCTGTTAGTATCTTCAAGTAACAGGGTAGGTAAGGTAGACGAAGCTTTAATGTTACCGGCCACTTCCAGCTTGTCGCTTGGGCTTGTTGTCCCAATGCCGACGCGATTATTCGAAGCGTCCACAAACAGCGTGTTGGTGTCCACCGTGAGGTTGCCAGATAAGCTGCCAGTCGTCCCGCTGATAGCCGCCGGGGTAGTCCCGCCGATCACAGCACCGTCAATGGTCCCGCCGTTGATGTCCAGCGATACCGCCGTCGTCCCGTCAAGGGCATCGTCAAGCAGATCCAGGTTGGCGTTTATCTTGGTTCCCCATGTGTCGGCAGATGCGCCGACTTCAGGTTTCGTCAGGCCAAGCGTGGTTGTGGTTGTGTCTGCCATGTTCCGGCCCCCTAATAGCTTCTGATTTTCAAACGCTGCCCAGAGCCGAATTTGGCCTGCTGGCTGGACACGTTGATCGAGTCAACCGCCTCTTGATATAGGGCTGACCAAATTTGAATCCGGGCGTCATCTTTGAGATATGGCGCAGAATGGACCAAGGCCCCGTAGAGCAGCACGTCGGGGAAATACTCCAACAGCCAATTCGTCGGAGCAACGTCACTCAAGGCCGGGATGCGGCTGTAGTAGTAAATCTCGGCGTCGTATGAGCCATCCGGCACCGGATACAACTCGAACTGGCCAGCCGTCATGGCATAGAAGCGCGGTCGCCCTGACGTGTCCTGCGCCAACTGTTTGCGGTCCAGCATGTCAGCTTGGCTGATCGGCTCAAGCGGGTTTGTCCCGTTCGATGTGACGTAGAAACGAATGGCCTCAAGGAAGTCCGCTGGAAGCGCCTCATATTGCGCGTCAAGCGTGATCGTGCTGCGCTTTTCCTGACGCCAGTGCCTGATCCTGCGCTGAATGCTGGACTCGGCAAGCGTGATGAAAGTCGGGACGGCAGAGGTCAGGTCATCACGGTTGAGGAAGTCCGCAATTGCCGTCTTGAGTTCGCTGTAGCTGGTGATGCTCATTTGACTACCTGCCCGTCCTGTATCCTGGCGAACCGTAGTTGCTCAAAGCCGCCTCGATCATCCGCATAAGGTCGTCGTTCGGCATGGCCGCTTGCGGAGGCAGCGTTGTCGTCGTCACCGGCGGAACAGACGGCAGACCACGTTGCAGCGATTCCATCATCGACGG
>CALFSV010000026.1 GCA_937916485.1 uncultured Paracoccaceae bacterium
GCATGGGAGGGGCTGCGGCGTTTTTTGAACAAGGATCGTTCATATGACGACGGATCTCACACCACCTGACCCCGCCCGCTTCGACCTGTCCTCCTTTGCTGATCTCCTGCCGAAGCGCACTCCCATCGTCGGGGAGGACGCCGGATCATTTGATGGATTTCATACCGGGATGATGCAGTCTCTGAGGCCTATGACCCCCTATGAGGGCGTCATCGCAGAAAATCTCATCGCAATTGAGTGGGAATTGTTGCAGCACCGCCGCATGAGGGATGCTGGGCTGCGCCAGGTGGTTCGTGACCGCGTGACCCAAGCGGTCTACAAACGTGAGGGCTCGGCCCGCGATGATATGCGCCAAGAGGCCTGGGATGAGCATGTAGAAAAAGGCGGGACAGAGGATGACTGGGAAGATCCATGTCCGGAAGATGAGGGCGCTGAATGGGAGCTGGTTCAGACCCTCGTTCAGAATGCGGTATCGCGGGATCCCGACACCTTTCTGGCGGCCAGTGCAGAAATCGCGAGCATGGGGATCGATCTGGTTGGTCTGATGGGCGAGGCATACCGCAGCTACGAGCACAGCGTGACAAGACATGAGGACAAAATGCCGGAACTCGAGCGCCGGCGGCGGGAAGTCATGCGCGACTTCGAGGCCTTGAGGAAGGCGCGGCCGGTTGAAGCGGAGGTCATCGAGGGATGACAAATGAGGGCAGGGCAGTGCGTAACCGGGCCAATGCTCAGAAGAGCACAGGCCCGAGGACGGCAGCCGGCAAGGCGGTCGTGGCGCAGAATGCGCGTCGTCACGGTGTGACGGCCAAGCCTGATCCCACCTCAGTTGTCGCATGGCTGAGGGTGATCCTCGATGATCCTGATCTCACGATGGTGGTTATGCTGTCTGAGGACGACCGTATGTTACGGGCCCTGGCGTTGGCGGAGGCAGAAGTCCGCGCCGCGGTGGCGGAGGCGGCTCTGACCGAGTTTGAAGATGGCCCTGTGACGAAGAGTGATGTCACCTTGGATTTGCGGGAGTTTGCAGCGCAGATATTCGCGGCTCCGGGTTGGAGATTGACCAAGAGACACCTCAGGGATGTGGCGCCGACGTTTCGACTGATGGAACGCGCTGTGCAGGACGCAACGCAACTCGGTGGCAGGGAGCACCTCTTGCGCAAGCGTTACCTGCGCGAGGCGCGGGCTCGGCGGCAAAGGGCCTTTGAGGCATGGCTGGCCTTCCTTTTGCGGGAGAGGAGCACGATGTGGAATGCTGCTTGAGGGCGATTTACCGAAACAAAGCCAACCCACAACCCAAAGTTGCATTTTGCGCCAAATGCCCGATAACGCGCCACCGCGGCAGGTGATCGATCTTCTTACATCGCAAACGACACAGCCAGTACACTGCATTGTTTCGCATTTGATGGATTGGCAACGGAGCTGCCGAGCGATACGGGCAAAATAGTCCGCTTAGCGCTCATCCCGGTATTGGACCGCCAAGGACAAGCCTGCAAGAAGGTGTTGCAATCGACCAATCGAATGCCGACGCTTCGCACTTTCTTGACGTGACAAAAAAGGGATCTCACTTCAGTTTCTTAGTACAAGAGGGCAATATGGACCACCTCATTGCACATCATGCGGCGCCAGAAATTGTAAATCGAAAATGTGCTAAGGAAAAACTCCTACAACCAACGTCTTTCGTAGAAATCTGATATCTTTTGGCTCCAAAAGCGCTTCGAGAATAGCTTTGGCCAATTTCTAAGGCGCATCGCTTGACGTGCGAGCGTTGAGATGGAGGAAAAAACTGGTGAATCCAGACCCAAATGAAACAATCTGCCTATGACTTCTTCTTTCAATCGCATCTTCGCAACCGGAAATGAACTCTCAAAAATCGAGTTCGAAAATGCTACACTTAGTCGAGCACCCATCGTTCATAGTTGAGAGTATAATTCCGAACCAACCAAATGATCGACAGAAGATGCCGATACTGACCGCCACTGATCATCAGTCAGGTGGCGGCAAGGTTCTGTTTCTCTTCCTTTTTCAAGGAAAAAAGTTGTCCCAGAAGATGCCATTTCTCACTATTTTTCATAACTCAATCTGCGTCCACCTCTCCAAGGTTGTAACAACTTCATCCTTGTCGCTATAACTTAAAGTTGCGCTACGACTGGCTGTAATTCAACAGAAAATCTTTTGAAGGTGGTCTATTGATCTGTATCGAATGACGCATTCCTTGCCGACAATTCCCCTAAAACTCTCCATCTGCGATATGTTGTTCAGCTGCACTGGGTGTCCCGGTTTGTATGTCGGAAAGATGATGTGTAGATTTTCTGCTGGCTGGACTTTCTTCATATTCCTTACTGGAAGATATTTGACCTTTGCGCCAAGGTGCTTGTAGTGCTCCTTGGGGAGCTCCAGTCCTACGTCCAAAAGTAGGGGCCAACTGCCCTCCTTGACGGTTGAGGGCGTGTTTAGCATCTCGATCTGCCCATCAGGTCTTATTGGCAGGACGTCATCATGGATAGGCTCAAAACCTGTTTTCACCAAAAACGAGGCAAGCGTTGATTTCTCGCTTCCACTTGGGTTGCATAAGATAAGTGTCTTGTCGTCCTTTCTGAGGGTTGCGGCATGCATAACGCAAAGGTTGTTCGGATAGCCGACTAGTCAGCCTTTGCCAGGATGCGTCTCGGCCAATAGCGTCTGGAGGCCAAGAGAAAAAACTAGGAGAGCTATTGACGGCGCGTGGGCTGCAAAATCCGCTCAAGGTGTTCTGGCCAAGGTGTCCCGGCCAAGGTGTTGGTTGTCGGCGCATGCCGAAATCCTCAAGCACGGGATGAGGGCTGAGGCCTCGCCACAATCTTCGTGGCTTGTGGTTGTCTGACTTGGGCAGCGTCTAACCAAATTGGTTGGTGCGTAGCGATCTTCTGCATCCAGAAGGGAGTGACTATCTATCTAGGGTTGTGTTTTGATGAGTTCTCTATCATGGATGGGTTGAAAATTTTTTGTGATCTACCGTGGACTGCGACACATGCCGAACTCAACGAATTCCAAAGTAAAACGAGCCCCGAAAAGCATCAATGAGATAGCGATCGCACGCAAGGCTGCAGACTATGGATTCCAGAAGCGGGTCTTCGATATTGTCGTATCATGCGCCTTGCTGGCCGTCTTGGCGCCGATTTGTGTCGGCCTCCTGATTCTCAATCCGGTTCTGAACAGAGGCCCGCTGTTCTTCTTTCAGGAACGTATGGGAAAGGACTGTCATCGGTTTACGACTTGGAAGTTCCGGTCGATGACTGCGCACGACACTGAGGGCAAGGACGCTGGCACTGGAGTTCGTGGAGCTTTTGATCGACTAGATAGCCATCGCATCACCGCCTTGGGCCGATTTCTCCGAAAAAGCCGCGTAGATGAGCTTCCCCAGATCATAAATGTCCTTCGTGGGGAAATGAGCCTTGTTGGGCCGCGCCCTGACGCATTCAGTCATGCGCAAACATATCTAGATGAAATTCCAGGGTATCGTGCGAGGTTCGCGGTTCTCCCCGGCATCTCTGGACTGGCGCAGCTCGACGTAGGCTATGTCGATGACCGCGACGGCGTTTCGCGTAAGGTCGCAGCGGATCTTCATTACTTGTCCGCCGCGTCGATGTGGAATGATCTCCGCATCGCAAAACGGACCGTTGCGACGGTCCTGCTGTGTCGTGGAAACTAGACGATTTTTCGAGGTTAACGGGCCAGTCTACTGGCCAAGAAGTAGTTTAGAGACCGGAAATAGAGCAGTTTCCCAAGCGACACGTAGGTCAGCTTCAGTTGGCTCATCATATTTGTGCAAATGTGAGAACTAGTGAATATGGTAGCATTTCTTCGAGTGCTTCAGGATCAAATCCAAGCTTCCCGTTACCCTACCAATGCCTCGGTTCTCCTCAACCGCGCCCGAAAAATCAACTGATGCGAGGCGATGATTATGGTGCAAATTCGGACCTTCTGCATGTCCTGTGTGGTGATCTGTGGTCAGCAGTCACCAGGAGCATGCCTCGGCAGAACAACTCGCCATGTTGAGAATATACCCGTGGCCTAGCATGTGGGATCCGCAATCCTCGTAAAGTCCTATCGGGAGGTTGGAAGGTTCATGCCGACGCGCAATTCAACCTGGGATAGATTTGCGAGTACGAAGTCGTGTCGAAACCGCCGAGCGGCGCCGGTGAACCGCCTTGCCAGATATCTGGTGGCGGCATCGCGTCGTAGATTTATCCGTGACCATAGTCATTCCAGGCTCACTGGCGCACCACAAGGCGGGTACATGCGGACCTGTACAGAAAAGACCAAAACCTGAAAGGACCGCACTCTTAGACGAGACCCCTTGGCTTGAATCGGTCCAGTCAGACGACTTAGCCAGTGTCTTGACGGGACTTGCAATATTGCATGACGATTGTGTGAGAACTGACGAAATCTATACCAAAGATATGGCCTTAGTCCGATCGGTTGAGTTGACCTCACATGTACATGTGCTATGGACTGGATCAGCTGATTTGAAGAACGCGAAACGTACAATTTTCCATCCAATCTCTATTTAGGGATTGGATTTTTTAGGTTTTTTGCTGAATATATTTTATCCCGTCTCTAGCATCACAATTCGTGACAGAGGCTAAACGTCTGTCCGCTTGTATTATTCGGGAAGAACTCAGAACGTGCTTGAACTTAGT
>CALFSV010000027.1 GCA_937916485.1 uncultured Paracoccaceae bacterium
CTGTCTCACTGTGGCCTCGTTGATCTCACTGGCAGCAAAGTCGAAGCCGGAGAGATCCTTGTAGGCCGGGAAGCGTGCGGCCTTCATGTGGTAGGCGATGGAGCGCACCTCCCGCTCGGCCAGTTCAGCCTTCAGCAATTGGGCGAGCATCGGCACCGCAGCGTCAAAGGCTGGTGCGGCCTGTTCCATCAGGTCGGTGACGGCTTGGGCCATGCCATGCATCTTCAAACTGCGCAGCATGATGATGATAGCGCCGCTGGCAGGATCATGACGCATTGCGGCCTCCTGCGCTCAGGGCACGCAAGCCATCATATCGTTCGACATTGGCCTCTGGTTCGCGCTGAAGGATCAGCGCCTGTGGCGTATCGATGTCCGGGCCACCGGCCGTCTTTCCGTCGATCAGCCGGTGCAGAAGATTCAGCACATGGGTCTTGGTCGCAACACCCTCGGCCAGCGCCATTTCCACGGCGACCAGCACGGCCTGTTCATCGTGATGCAGGACCAGCGCCAGGATATCGACCATCTCCCGATCACCACCCGGTTTGCGCAGCATGAGGTCTTGCAGCTGTTTGAAGGCCAAAGGGAATTCCGCAAAGGGCGCACCGTTCCGCAATGCTCCGGGCTTGCGCTGGAGGACGGCCAGGTAATGGCGCCAATCGTAAATCGTCCGTGGCGGGAGTTGGTGGCTGCGCTGGATCACCCGCGCATGCTCACACAGGATCTGACCCTCGGCGGCAACCACCAGCCTGTCCGGATAGACACGCAGACTGACAGGGCGGTTCGCAAATGACGCCGGGACGCTGTAGCGGTTGCGCTCGAAGCTGATCAGGCAGGTTGGGGACACCCGCTTGCTATGCTCGACAAAGCCATCGAAGGCGGGAGGTAATGACATCAGCGCGCCCCGCTCTACAGCCCAGACGTCGGCAACACTGCCCGGCAGCGCTGCATGCGGGATCTCATTCCACAAAGCGACACAGCGCTGTTCCAACCACTCGTTCAGCGCTGCAAGATCGGGGAAGTCCGGCATGGGCTGCCACATACGGTGCCGGGCATCCTGCACGTTCTTCTCGATCTGTCCCTTCTCCCAGCCCGAGGCTGGATTGCAGAACTGCGGCTCGAATACGTAATGGTTCGCCATCGCAAGGAACCGCATGTTGACCTGGCGCTCCTTCCCGCGACCGACGCGATCGACCGCAGTGCGCATATTGTCGTAAATGCCGCGCTCCGGGATGCCGCCGAAGACCCGGAACCCGTGCCAATGGGCATCGAACAGCATCTCGTGCGTTTGCAGCAAATACGCCCGGACCAGAAAGACCCGGCTATGCGATAGCTTGATATGGGCAACTTGGAGCTTCGTGCGTTCGCCACCCAGAACGGCAAAATCCTCACTCCAGTCGAACTGGAACGCCTCACCCGGGCGAAACGAGAGGGGCACGAAGGTGCCACGCCCTGTCGTCTGTTGCTCTCGCTGCCGATCGGCTCGCCAGTCACGCGCAAAAGCCGCGACACGGCCGTAGGACCCCTCAAAGCCGAGAACCACAAGATCGGCATGCATCTGTTTCAGCGTGCGACGCTGCTTGCGCGACTTGGCCGCCTCCGTCTTCAGCCAGCCGGCCAGCTTCTCCGCGAAAGGATCGAGCTTACTATGACGCTCCGGCGTCGCGAACTGCGGCTCGATCGTGCCTGTGTTCAAATACTTCTTGATCGTGTTGCGCGACATTCCGGTCCGCCGCGAAATCTCGCGGAGAGGCAACTTCTCCCGCAACGCCATGCGTCGGATGATGTTCAAAAGTCCCATGTGTATCACTCCAATGTCCCCCGCTGCGCATGGCGCTGGGGGAAGGGTCACATGGGTCAATTCTCAATGGAAATTACGCGGCTACCCGGGTCACTTCTGCGTGGAAATCAACAGGCTTCTCGTCTAACGTCCAGGCCGCGAGTTTAGCACCTTTTCGGCATGTGCTTGAGCCGAACTCAGGCCCTCGCGTATTGTCTTATGGCCGGTCAGAATATCGTGTATCTCGGCCCCTGCGATGGCGATGAGGTCCGTGATGCCGGGCACCGGCGGGCGTGGCCACATCCTAAGGTAGCCCTGTCGCGCCATTTCGTCCACAGCCGAGATTAGCGGCGATAGAGCGGCCACTTCGGGATCGCGGCTGACACTGGTCCGGGGGCTCGCGAGGCTGCCATTGGCGAGATAGAGCTTGGTCGCTGATGCCGTGGTGAGCGTTTGCAGGGCCCGCCAGACTTCGCTGATCCTATTGGCCGCGATATTGGCAGGGATGGCCAGCGAGTAGCCCCCCATCGGGACGATTGGTCGCCCGTTCGGACCGGCCGGATGCGGGGCATAGCCGGTGCAGAGATGTGCGGGCGAACTTTGGTCGGATTCGTGAATTGGTGCCAGGATGGAATGCGAATAGGCCATCGCGGCACTGCCATTGGCATAGCTGCGCGCACGATCGTACCACGTCATCTGCAGGATCCCGGGTGGAGAGACGGCAAGTAGGTCCAGCAGATATTCCACCGTCTGGAAAGCCGCGTCAGAGAGGAACATCGGGCGCATGTTTTCGGGCCTTATGTTCTCGGCGTCATATCCGTCGTCGGTAGGCCTAAGGTCGATGATCGGCTGACCGAAGGCGCTCATGATCATCATGTAGGTATGACCAAGGGGCGTGCCACGCCCTCCGTTCCAGCTTATCCCGGCGACGCCCGCTTTTGGGTCGTGAAGCGCCCGAGCAATAGATAGAGTCTGTTCCACGGTCCGGGGGGGCTCCAGTCCGGCGGCGGCCAACATGTCTTTGCGATAAACAAGGATCTCGCCCGAGACCATGATCGGCACCCCGTATTGCGCGCCATGCCAAGAAGAACTTGCCAAAGCGTCAGGGTAGATGTCCGATTGATCGAAATCAGTTTCGGCAATCAACTCATCAAGAGGCAGAAGGCGTTGCTCTTCGGCCATCTCGCCAAACCACGGCAGGTCGACGGCTACGATATCATATCGCGACACGGCCCGTTGCGTGTTTGCGATCAACTCGGCCCGCAGCCGGTCGATCGAGTGGGCCCGGCTTTCGATACTGGTTCCCATGATCATCTCGAACTGACGCTTGAGATTCAGCATCGCCATGAAGGTTGGATCAGCATGGACCAAAACACGCAGGCCGCGGCCAAGGCTGAGCTTGGTTTCGAGGACCGCCGGCGGGGGCAGCACGGTGGATTGCACAGTGCGGCGTGGTCTTGGTGGCTGTTCCTTGCGTAGGGTGCCGCGCATCAATGCCTCACCTCGATAGGCAAAGTGGCGCCAGCGCGCCAAAAGAGACGCCGAAGGGTGCAGCGACTGTGAACGCCCCGAAGCAGTCCGCACCCGGCGCACGATCAACCCGCGCGCGTCGAGGTCATCGATCGTCCGCATCGCTGTCCCATAGCTAAGTCCCGATGCCGCAGCCAGCGAGGAGGAGGTTACAAGCTGGCCATCGAAATGGCTGGCAATCAGGTGCAGGACCATTGGCATTTCGCGCTGATTTCCGGTGCGGCCCAGTAGCGTTTCGGCCCCCTCATAGATATGCGCAACGAAATCGACAAAGCGAACCTGCTCGTCGCGCACCGCCCGCTGGCCGAGGGGGGCGCCATCGCCGAGTTCATAAGGACCCTCGGGACGTTCATCCTCCGCCCGAAGGCAGTCCTTTCCCTTGGGTTCGTTCATCGTCATCCCCCCTTTGCGGCATCGATGCCTGGCCGGGCTGTTCAGTCGAGAGCCGATAGTAGCGG
>CALFSV010000028.1 GCA_937916485.1 uncultured Paracoccaceae bacterium
GGTGCATCGACATGCCAGACCACGGGCCGGTGTTGACGTTGCGGTGATGCACCGCGTGCACATGTTTGTAGATCGCTGGCTGGTGCAGGGCGAGGTGCACCACATAAAAGTGGAGGCTTTGCCAGAGCGCCAAGACCGGAAACAGTGCGATGAACCAGACGGGATGCGCGCCAAATGACAGGATGTTGATCCCCCCGCTGGCGTATGACCACCGCAGGAAGCATTCGAGTAACGACAGGAACGTCGCGCCGAACATCATCGAATAATAGACGTTGTCCCATGTCTGATAGCCGAATTTGAACAGCGCATTCTTGCGTTTGAAATAGGGGCGTGGATCGTATTTCAGGAGCTTACCCTGTCCGTCGATCCCGTAAAACCAATGGTGCAGCCCGCCCGCGACAATCAAAAGAAGCAGCCAGTTGCGCACGAACACCCAAGCCATCCAGCCAAAGGCAGGGCCGGCCTGTTCTGGCCCCACAGGTTGCAGCCAGAACGCCACCAGAAAGGCCAGCCCCAGAAAAATCGACCGATCCGAGAATTGCAGCCAGTTCTGCCAGAGCCATTTTGCAACGACGGCTGGTTTGGCAGGCCACAGCCAATAAGGTGCGTATTTGACCGGCAGATCAGGGTGCCAATGCCATTCGCGGCTCATCGGGGCTGCGCTTGTGTCGGGCTGGTCTTTGGACGGGTTTTCTGCGGGTATCATATTGTGGCCTTTGATGTGATCAGCGGTGGAACGGGCGGCGTTTGTCCAGCGCCTCGCATAATTTTTCATGCTCACCGGATTTCATGGTGATGCTGGTGGCGGCGTTCGGATAGCTGCCATCCAGAACAGCCGCGCGGTAAGCCTTGAGCCCCTTCATCCGCTCGGCTTCCAGCTTGGCACGCGCACCCGCCATATCGGCAAATGCCCGTGCGTGGCGCGGAGGGTCAATCGTGTCGCCGCAGGCATCATCCTGAAACAGGAAAATCACATCCGCTGCGCCGCCTGATCCGATAGAATGGGTGATCAGCCCGGTGCGCGGGCTAATCTCGGCAATCGCCTCGTCTGCGACGCATTCCAACTCGACCGCATAGGCACCCGCGTCTTCAAGGCGGCGCAGGTCCTCGGCCAGCTTCATCGCCTCATCGGCGGTGCGTCCATAGGCACGCAAGCCCC
>CALFSV010000029.1 GCA_937916485.1 uncultured Paracoccaceae bacterium
CGTAGTGACGGTCTCAATATCTGAATGTGCCATTCGAAATACCTCCTCAGGCCAGATTGATTTCGAAAGTGGGGGCCGCGTTGAACGTCGAGCCATCTCCAATGGGTTGCCGCATCAGCTGGTAGGTCAGATCTTTCAGACGGAACATCTCGCCAACTGCATCGACCAGCAGGTTAGGTTCGCCGTTGAAGGCGCGGGTCAACAGGCAAAGGTATTGTGCATAGCCTGCGTTGAACGACTCGGCAGCCGCCCTGACATCGGAACCGGCCGGAAAGTCCTCCAATTTTGCATTCGACTTGATTGGATAAACCGAAGCCCAATCCACCTCAACCGCGCCACCGGTCGGATGATCTGGCTGATCGCCCTCGCAGTAAAAGCGGCCAAGCAAGAGTTGCTGAAAGCGATAATAGTGAGCGATTTCGCCATCTTCATCGAAGATTGCACCGGTGATACCCTCACCCTGTTCCGCAATCAGATCCAACGCGGCTTTTGCCGAGGCCATGTCGGTGATAGCGATCAGGCCACCTCCGCCGGAGTAGTAATACTCTGGCCCGACCTGCAGCGACGGATCACCGCTGAACAGGGCGTCGCCCATTTCTGCGTAAAGGTCATCAAGACCCGTCTCGATAGCCTTGTAAAACTCACCAATTGAGAAGAAATGCTCCTCATCCGCGTCGCCCGTGTGACCCGCTGAAAGCATCGATCCCTTGCGCGGACGATGGCGCTTGTTGGACTCGCCATGATTCAGGCTGGCAGGGCGTTCGATCTTTAGGAATGTCTCGATGGCCTCTGGCGAAAAGGGATGCAACCCGGCCATGAAGTCCTTTTCCCCATCGGGAAGATGGGCAGGATAATTGGGGGTAAAGCCAGGAGTCGTCAGGTCGGTTTTCCCGCCAATGGCGTTCATCAAATTGCACACCAGAGTAAGGTGCAGCATCTCCTCGACAGCAACCGCGCGGATAATGTGATACCCCTCGCTGTTTGTGCCCGGAACGATGGAGTAAAGCGCCGTTAGGTAAATCGGGATCGTGGCATGCTCAAGTTGCATCGCCGCATAGACATGGCGGCGCAAGCTATCGAGGTCTTTGATCTTGTAAAGGCTCATGGTCAGGCTCCTACAGCCGGGGCAATGGCTGACGCGGTCAGACGCGCGATGATGTCCTCGGCGGTGCGCAGACAAATTGCAGCCAATGTAAGTGTGGTGTTGGCGGTACCGATGGTGGGCATAGATCCGGCCCCAGCGAGATACAGGTTCGGATGTTCCCAAGATTGCTGGCGATCATTCACGACGGAATCGACGGCGCTGCTTCCCATCAGATGCGTGCCCGCCCAGTGATTGCCTCCACGTACGACATAGCCCTCGCCGTTATGGGTGACCCAACCCGGCGCCATGGGATCATAGCTGGAATGGTCTTTCGCCCCGACGCGCTGATAGATTTGCTTGGTAAGGCGGCGCGAGAAGGCTACCGTTTCCAACGTGTATTGTGGCAGGTCAAAGCAGACGACAGGCCGCATATTGCCAAGTTGATCGACATAGCGCGGATCAACCGTGATGCGGTTTCCGGGATCTGCGGGAATTTCGATCATGCAGTCGATCAAGACCTGACGCGCAACCGTGTCGATCAACCCCTGCCGCAGGGCCCCACCATAAAGATTGTCGCGATCAACGGCATCGTAAAGGTCGCTGTAGGGGCCGCCCGTGGCCCAGCCCCAGCCATCATTGTGGATCGAAAAGCGGACCGCAGCCATGTTGCGACGATACTTTCCTGTGCGGATATCCTCGATCCCCGAGGTGCAGACCGGACCACGCATCACACCGATCGGCTCGGGCATCAAGGCCCATGTCAGCAGATAGCCATGATCCATCAGGTTCCGGCCCATCAGACCATTCTGTCCCGGCAATCCCGAGGCCAGCATCAGACGGGCATTTTCGACCGCATTGGCAGCAAGTACATATGTCCGCGC
>CALFSV010000030.1 GCA_937916485.1 uncultured Paracoccaceae bacterium
AGGCCAAAGGGGAGGCTCCATCTTGATTAGCCACCTCTAAGAATATTAACCGCCAACGAGGATTCAATAACCTTTCCAGACAGGGTCTCTTTTTTCAGAAAAAGCACGAGCGCCTTCGAGCTGATCTTCCGAATTGTAGAGCTGTTCAACCGTTTTTAGTTGGCTTTTAGTAATTCGGTTTAGCGCATCTTGAAAATTCATATCTTCTGCTACGCGAACCACTTCTTTTATGGCTGCATACACAAGAGGTGGGCCAGAGGCTAATAGCTGGGCAATCTCTCGCGCTTTTTCCATAATTTGATCCCTAGGATAAATATGGTTAACCAGACCCCATTTAGCGGCTTCGCGAGCATTAATCCAGCGACCAGTTAGCAGCATCTCCATTGCGATATGATAAGGGATACGTTTTGGTAATTTGATAGAAGCTGCATCTGCAACTGTGCCGGAGCGAATTTCTGGGAGAGCAAAAGTTGCGTGTTCCGCAGCCAAAATAATATCGCAAGAGAGCGCCATTTCTAGCCCGCCACCGCAACAAATTCCATTTACTGCGCAAATTAATGGCTTGTTCAGATGCGGCAATTCCTGCAATCCACCAAAACCACCAACGCCGTAATCACCATCTACCGCATCGCCTGTTGCTGCTGCTTTCAGATCCCACCCGGCTGAAAAAAATTTCTCACCAGCGGCGGTGAGGATAGCGACCCTTAATTCTGGGTTGTCTCGAAAATCGCGGAAGACTTCTCCCATTTTCCGGCTGGTCACCAAATCTATAGCGTTGGCTTTTGGCCGATCAATCGTCACTTCTAAAACATGACCATTGATTTGTGTTTGAATAGGGTTAGGCATCTGCATTTTCTCCAATCCGAATAAGCGCGTCCACCGCTACTGCTGACTTTGATGTCAGTATCAATGGATTAATTTCAATTTCAGCCAAGCTAGTACGTCTATCTAGCACACATGCCTGCATCGCCAGCACGGCCCTGACCAGAGCGGCTTTATCAACCGCTGGTTTGCCTCGGTAGCCTGCCAACATGGGGGCTAATTTCAACCGCTGAAGTGCGGCCAGAATATCAATCTGATTAACGGGCAATGACAGGCTCACACTGTCTCTGAGTAACTCTGTAAGCACCCCGCCCGCAGCAAGTGTGAGCACATAGCCATGCACCTGGTCACCGACAATTCCAACCAGCAACTCAGCAATTGGATCAGTTATCAACTCTTCGATTATATAACGTGGTTGGTCCATTTCTAACATTGCTATTTCTAGCTTGGCTCGATTAGGCAACCCTATTATAACCCCACCCACCTCCGATTTATGAGTCTCACCAATGGCTTTAAGCACTACAGGATATGAAAAGGGCAAGGTTTCTGGCAACGAGCCTTGGGCCACCACTATAGAGTGCGGCAAATCAACCCCGTACTCCGCTAAAATGGCTTTTGACTCCACCTCATCTAATATATGTGTTTGGCAAAGGCGGGGCGCCGCAATAACTGATGCTTCAGGTACTGGATGAACCGAGGCGACTGACGCGATAGCCGCCAGCCCAACTTCTAGACCGCATAAAGGGACGAGGCCCGCCTTGGCGATTTGTAAGGCGCGATCTTCAGGCATGTTTTCAGGTAGCGAGGCAAGCAGGGCAACGGCTTTGGAGGTTCGCTTTTGTGCTATTTGCGCCGCTTCAATCACATAATCCCATGCTGCACCATCACATCTATCTGCGCGTGGAAAATCCACCACAATGATACCAAAATCAATCGGCGCATCAAGAATTGCACTATAGACATCAGCCATTGCAGGCAAATTGCCCCATATATAAGTATGATAATCCAGTGGATTGGCTAAGGCGACCTTCTCACCCAAAACCGATCGTAAGCCGTCTCTTTGGGTTTGGTTCAGGGCTGGAAAAACGACTCCGTTCTGCTGCCTGTGTGCGGTGTCCGCCATCAAACTAGCTTCTCCGCCGGAGCAGGAGGCGGAGACTAGCCTTTTGCCAGCTAGTGGGCCCACTTGATGCAGGATTTTCAGAGCCTCAACCATCTCAGCTAAACTGTTCACCCTCGCCACACCAAGGCGTGCCAGAAGCGCATCTGCCGATGTCGCGCTGCCTGCCAATGAAGCGGTATGTGAAATGGTTGCTTGCTGCGCCTGTTCCGACCAGCCAACCTTCAAAGCAACAATAGCTTTGTTAAGTGTAGAAGCATGACGCGCCAAATTTTCAAAATCCTTCAGATCGCCAATACCTTCAATATATAGACCCAACGCCGTTACTCGCGGGTCATCTAACACTGCCCGCCCCAATGCCGCCAAACTTGTTTGCGCCTGATTGCCTGCAGTCAGCGCATAGGCGATGGGCAGACCGCGCTGCTGCATGGACAGATTGATCATTATGTTAGAGCTTTGCGTGACAATAGCCACACCAGTATCGACAGCCCGCCCACCATGCTGGTCCGGCCATAGGCAAAACCGATCCAGGTAATTCACAAAACCATAGCAATTGGGACCGATAATCGGCATCACACCTGCCGCCTCAATCAGCGCAGACTGCAATGCGGCGCCATCAGCATCTTCGTCTTTCGTCTCCAGAAAACCAGAGGCAAAACATACCGCACCGCCAGCACCTTTTGCGCTTAGAGTTCTCACCTGTTCAATAGTGGCGATTCGGTTCACCCCAATGAAGGCCGCGTCTGGAGCATTTGGCAAATCACTTACCGAGCGATAGGTAGGAACGCCAGCCAAGGTTTCTGCGGTGGGATGAACCGCAAAAATCTGCCCCTCAAAACCAAGTTTTTGGCATTGCTCTATGACTGAACGCCCCCAGACCCCGCCACCGATCACCACAACATTTTGCGGGCTTAATAATCGGCGCAAAACAGACATGTCATTTGCCTTCCCAGATTAGGCGCCCAGTGGACGCAAAAGATCGCGACTGATTATATGACGTTGAATTTCAGATGTGCCATCCCAAATTCGCTCGACCCTTGCATCACGCCAAAAGCGTTCAATCGGATAATCACTCATTAATCCCATACCGCCATGTATCTGCAAGGTGCTGTCAGTCACTCTGGCTAGCATTTCCGTTGCATAGAGTTTCGCAGATGCAATTTCACGATTGGCAGGCAAACCTTTGTCCAACCGCCACGCCGAAGCAAGGGTTAGATAATCTGCGGCATCAATCTCAGTCAGCATATCAGCCAGCTGAAAACTGACACCCTGGAATTTACCAATCGGCTGGCCAAATTGTTTGCGGGTTGCGCTGTAATCAAGCGCATAATCAAAACAGCGACGGGCGCGACCAACACTCATTGCGGCAACGGTGATGCGCGTTGCGTAAAGCCATGTATTCATAACCTCAAAGCCACCGTCAACTTCACCAAGAACCTGTGCGTTTGGCAGCCGGCAATCATCAAATTCCAGCACCATATTCTTATAACCACGATGGCTAACTGACCGGTAGCCATCACGTATGGCAAACCCTGGCGTGCCACGATCCACAAGGAAAGTTGTAATCCGCTTTTTGAGTCCGCGCGGGGTATCATCCTCACCTGTCGCGACAAAGACAATCACAAAATCCGCATGTTCCGCACCAGAAATAAAATGCTTGCTGCCATTCAAAACCCAGTCACTACCGTCACGTATAGCGGCGCATTTCATCGAGCGCACATCAGAACCAGCATCAGGCTCCGTCATCGCTAGCGCATCCATCTTCTCGCCGCGAACCGCTGGCAAAAGATAGCGTTCAATTTGTTCACCTTTGCATGCCATCAGGATATTTTGCGGTCGGCCAAAGAAATGTGTGAGTGCCATCGACCCACGGCCAAGTTCACGCTCAACCAAGGCAAATTCCAGATGGCTGAGACCAGCGCCCCCAACAGATTCCGGAAAGTTACAGGCATAAAATCCTAGGCTGCGGGTTTTATCGATAATGTCTTGGGCGATGTCCCTTGGCACTTCACCAGTTTGCTCAACCAGATTTTCATGTGGATAGATTTCATTTTCAACAAAGCTGCGCACGGTTTCAACAATCATCTTCTGTTCTTCAGATAAACCAAAATCCATCTTTGTTGCCCCTTAATCTTTCCAGCCAGCCCTTATAACGCTGCAAGCGCTTCTGCGACCGGGCTCAGCGGTGCGCATGATTTACGTGTTACAAGGCTAACATGCAGCAGAAACTGCTCACATGAAGCCAATAGTCTATTATCATCAGCCCGCTTCATCTGATGGGCCAATTTTAGTTTTTTGCCATCAGCCATCAGCACTTCTGTTTCTACAATCACAGCGTCGCCGGCATGCGTTTCCTGCATGTATTTAATTGCTGTCTCAGCTGTAAAATAGCTGTGACCATCTGCTACATAGGTTTCATTCATACCAACGCTTACCAAAAAACTATCTGCGGCATCAGAAAAAACCTGTCCATAGCGGCTTTCATTCATGTGGCCGTTATAATCGGTCCAGTCGATTGGAATAATGCGGGAAATGGTGCGAAGCGCGCGCGCGGCTTTCGCCTGTACAGCAATTGTCTTCTCATGCGCTTTGATTAGTTGGCCTGCGGCACTTCCCTGCTGTTTAAGAGCACGCATCATAGCCACCAGATTATTATCTCGCAAACGTTCCAACGCACGTATCGACATTGCCCCGGACTGGGCATCGGACTGACTAGCAATTTTTTCAACAAGCTCTTCGGTTAGCTCAGGAACATCCATGAGCTTGGTCCAAGGCCATTTCAAAGCAGGTCCAAATTGCGACAAAAAATGCGCCATCCCTGCTTCACCGCCAGCGATACGATATGTTTCAAAAAGGCCCATCTGCGCCCAGCGCAAACCGAAACCATAGCGGATTGCATTATCAATTTCTTCAGTGTTTGCTATGCCATCTTTGATCAGCCACAGGCCCTCACGCCAGACCGCCTCCAAAAAACGATCGGCAATATGGGCATCAATTTCCTTTCGTATATGTAGCGGAAACAGCCCAACCATTGAGAGGGTTTCTTTTGCCGCCGTAATATGACCTGGGCTAGTCACCGGACTTGGCACCAGTTCAATCAATGGCAAAAGATAAACTGGATTGAACGGATGACAGACCATGATCTGCTGTGGACGAGCGCTACCTTCTTGCAATTCGGAAGGCTTGAACCCTGAGGTGGAAGAGGCTAGCACCGCGTCTTCTGGGCAATGGGCCTGAATTTCAGCAAACACTTTTTGCTTCAGTGCAAGTCGTTCTGGCACAGATTCTTGAATATAGGTTACATTTTGTACGGCTTGTTTAATTGTGCTGCACAGACGCAGGTTGCCCTCTACAGGCATACTTGTCTCATAAAGCATCGGCAAAGCATGACGAGCATTCACCAGCACATCTCTGATTTTGCGTTCTGCCTCGGGATCTGGATCGTAAAAAGATACATCCCAGCCATTTAAAAGGAACCGTGCTAGCCAACCCGCGCCAATCACACCGCCACCAATAATCGCAATTGTCTTTATCACAAACCGCTCCTTAGGCGCGTGGTGCACGCTTTATCAGCTTGAGCTTCTGTCGTACCTCATCAGGGCCAATCACGCGTGCGCCCATCGTCTCAATGATTGTTTTTGAGCGGGCGACCAGCTGTTCGTTAGTAGCTAAAACACCTTTGTCCAGCCAGAGATTGTCTTCCAGCCCAACTCTAACATGACCACCCGCCAGCACCGCTGCTGCAACATAAGGCATCTGGTGACGCCCCAGCGAAAACGCAGAGAATGTCCAGTTTTCGGGGACATTATTGACCATCGCCATGAAGGTATTGAGATCATCTGGTGCGCCCCAGGGAACGCCCATACAAAGCTGAACCAGCACATCCGGTTTAAGCACGCCGTCAGCAACCAGTTGCTTGGCATACCATAGATGGCCAGTGTCGAACGCCTCAACCTCGGGCTTTACCCCGAGTTCAGTTATCATCTGACCCATCGTTATCAGCATGCCCGGGGTGTTTGTCATCACATAATCCGCCTCGGCGAAATTCATCGTTCCACAATCAAGCGTACAAATTTCGGGCAGACATTCTGCCACATGTGCGACACGTTCCTCTGCACCGGCCATATCAGTGCCTGCCGCCAGCGGTAGGGGGTTTTCTGTGCCGCCAAAAATTATGTCCCCGCCCATGCCTGCTGTCAGGTTCAGCACTACATCCACTGCAGCGTCACGAATCCGGTTCGTAACTTCACGATAATAGGCAAGATCACGGCTTGGTCTGCCTGTTTTTGGATCACGTACATGGCAATGAACAATCGCAGCCCCTGCTTTGG
>CALFSV010000031.1 GCA_937916485.1 uncultured Paracoccaceae bacterium
CGGATGGCTCATGCCGCCCCCTCATCACGTCCCGTCGCGCTGCAATCGACTTATACATACTCTTTTCCATATGCAAAATCCTTTTTATTTGCAAAAAAATCTAGCGCTGGAATGAAATGTCGATCATCATGATGCAGGCTCTCCCTGTCGAGGAATAATTTGTCCAGTATTGAAGCCCATGCTATCGACACGCTTGCTTGGATGCCAATGCCGACCACAGGCCCGGAAAGTCCGGCAGACAGGACGTTCTCCTGCGCAAAGGCGACGAGGGATTTCGATTGGGGAAGAGACTTTGAACGACACCGCAGCCAGCACCGCCAAGCCAAAGAAGTCGGCCGCGCGTGCAGAATACAGCTCCCCCGCCGTAGACAAGGCCGTGGACATCATCGAATTTCTGGCGTCGATGGAAGAGAGCGTCTCGATCACCGCAATCGCCGACGGCCTCAATCGCTCCGTCGGAGAGATCTACCGCATCGTCCTCGCCCTGGAACGCCGCAGCATCGTCAGCCGGGATCAATCCACCGACCGGTTCCGCCTGTCGCTGCGGCTCTACGATCTTGCCAACCGCTTTCCGCCAATCGAACGCCTCGTGCAGGTCGCGCGGCCGGAAATGGATGCGCTAAGCAAACGCTCCAACCAATCGTGCCATCTCGCCGTAGCGGAAGAGACATTGGTTACCGTCGTGACAATGCGCGAGAGCCCGCTGCCGATGCGCTACAGCGTGCGCATGGGGTCGAGTTTCGATATGTTCGAAACCAGTTCCGGGGTGGTTATTGCGGCATTTTCACCGCAAGAGCAGCGCGACAGGTGGCTCAAGGCCGAAAAGCCTGCAACCCGCGCGCTCTTGCAGGAGCGCTTCGAGAGGGCCCGCGAGAACGGCTACGAGATCAGGCCCAGTGCCACGGTGTCCGGGCTCGATAACATCTCGGTCCCGGTCCACTCGCAGCAAGGCAAGGTTCTTGCGGCGTTGACTGTGCCCTACCTCGCGCAGAACAAGGCAATGCTGGACCCGAAGGCGGTTCTCGATCTTCAGCTGAAGGCGAGTGCGCGGATGATGAAGCTCTTGGGCTAAGGTCCGCGGCTGACCAGCCTTTGACGGTCAGTCTGGCAGGTTCGTCAGGTCAATCACGGACAGATGCCAGCGCCCGAGGTTCGCGGTGTAAAGCTTGTCTCCCTTGAGCGCGATATTGGTCGGATGCGCGAGGGTGGTCGCCACCGGGTCCTCGATCAACAGCTCCAGTCCCGCCCGTTCCGACCAACGCCATATGCGGGAAGGCTCGTAGTTGGAGATCAGGATGTCGCCGTTCGCCATCACCAGAACGCCGTCTGGTACGGTCTCCAACCCCTCCGTCACAACACGCGCCGCGCCGGCAGAACCATCGGCGCCGATCGGAACGAAACTAAGCCGCGCCTTCATGCTTTCGACGACGTAAAGGCCGCTGCGGTCCGGCGCCATGGCCATGCCATTGGCAAAGCACAGCGGTTCGGTCGTCCAGCGCCCGCCCCTTCCTGTCGCGAGATCATAGCGAAAAACCGACCCATCCGGGTCGAGCGAATCCGACACGTAGAGAAACCCGCCGGTATCGTCGACGACAGCGTAATTCGGTACGGTAATGCCGCTGTCGGCAAAGCGGTCGCAGGCACCGGTCGTTGCGTCGTACCGAAAAACCGCCTTGTGCTTTATGTCGCAGGCAAAGCAGTTTCCCGCCGCGTCGAAGGCAATGCCCAGAAGGAAGCCCCCCGTCGACGCCATCCGTTCGATCCCTGACCCATCAGCGGCAATCCGGACGATGTCTCCCCTTTCGGTGCCGGCCCAGACAGTTCCATCCGCATGGATCGCCACACCCTCGGGGTGCGCAAGGCACGGGTCGGCGAAAATGCCGTCGAAGAAGACCGAAGCGGCAGAGGCTGGCAAAAGAGGGTTCATTACAGTGGCTCCTATCAGGGTCGATTGTCTCCGATGATGCGCTCAAGTGCGGCCGCGTCGCGGGCCAACACGTCATCAATGACGGCGGCTCGGTCCCGCGCGCTCACGAACTCCAGTCGGCGCAACCCGATCGGATCGACGTGGTGCCGCAGCATGTAGAGGTCGTCGTGCGTCGGCTCTACGACGGGGCAGCAATCCTCGTGAAACAGGACCTTGAACCCGGTGTTTTGCAGAATGTCCTCCCGCGTCGCGCCGGGCATGATCTCGGTCACGACGAGCTGGCCCGCGCCATCGTCGTAGCGGAACACGCACAGGTTGGTGAACACCATCACGTCCCCCGGCCGGTAGCCCGCGGCGATGCGCGCCGCTTCGTCGTGAATGCCGCGGGCCGCACTCACCACCTCGACCGTTTCGACCAGCGCCGATGCACTGTGGCGCGGCACGTAAACGACAAAATCGCGGTGCATGTTAGCGACATCCGACATGCCGCCCTGCCCCGGCAGCCGCAATATGCCCCCCGATGGTTTGGTGATCTCGAGCGTATTGGTCCGGCCCTGCGCATCAATCTGGGCGGTGCCGACGATCTCGCTGGTGACGAAACCGCCCTGATAGGCGACCCAATAGGTGTCCTCGCCCCCGGTAAGCTGCACTGCCGAATCCACGTCCATCGCCTCGACCAGCGACAGCGACATCGGGCCTGCGGCGATGTCGACATGACCACCGCTGAGCGTTGTGATGATCATGTCGGGCGCGTGGGTCATCTTGGCAAATCGGTAGGCCACGTTGCCCAAGGGCGAAACCGCGCCCGCGCTGGCATAGCTGTTGTTGTCGAGCGTTCGGGCAATGCGCACGGCCATCACTTCCTCAATCGTCGCTGGCGCATCCATTGGCACGGCAGCGGGAAGAAATTTGTCGGCGCTGATTGCCGCGCGCGGTGCCTTTGCCGCCAACCGCAACCTGTCCGGCACGGCGTTGCCGAGCGCGTCTGCGGCGTCGCGGAGGACCTCTGCCTCAACCAGCTTGCGCAGCGCGGGCCAGTCGTTGGTGTAATAGGGCAGGCAGGAACAGGGATAGGCGCCGCCCGGCACCTCGGCGATGGCGCTGACCTTGTTGCGCGAGATCACGACACCGCGCCCGTCGCGGTTCAATTGCCCAACGGGAACGATCTCCTCGACGGTTACCAGCACCTTGCGCGCCGCCCCGGCCTGCACCTTGTCCAAAGCATGCGCACCGTAGATTTCGACATTGCCCGAGGTATCGGCGCGGGCGGCGTGCATCAGGAACACGTCGATCTCCCGCGCCTCCACCAGCATCAGATCGCGGCCCGAGACTGGGTCCGTCCATGGCCGCAGGGCAGGGCATCTGTCAGATACCGCAGACCCTTCGGGTTTCTGCATCGGCAGGAACGGCAAGTTCTGTTCGCGGGCGCGAAAGGCATTGATCAGCGCCAGTGCGGGCCAGTCGTTCATCGGCACGGCGCCGCCCTCGACCGCCTTGCGAAAACGGGGGGCGAGACCGAAGATGTCGAGGCTGGAAAAGCAGATGTCGATCTGCGAAACCGACCCCGCTTCGAGCAGGAATTCCAGCGGCAGACCGCCCGCCCAGCTGAGGTAGTGCAGGTCCGCGAGTTTGCGCCCGGCAAGCTCGCGGATCATCGCCATCGGCAGACGCGCGAAATGGTGGCCGCCGATTGAGATGCAGTCACCGGAACCGACCTCGTCCATCATCGAAACCAAGGACAGAAACTGCGGTCGATTGGGTTTTACGAGGGTCATGTCAGGTCTTCCACGCCGATCCGGTAGCGGATTGTCAGGGGCGTCCGGGGTGTCAGTCTTAGGCAAGTCGGCGTTCCGGCAGCCGATACAGGGTTGCCGCTGCGTGACAGGTCGGGCGACAGCCCGAAAGCCGAACAGATCGGTTCGATGCCGATGCAAAGGTGACGGTTGTTCCACGGCGGCGCGGAGCGTCCGCGATTGGAGTACCACAGCAGTACGCTGGGCAGCAGGTCCGCATCCCAGTCGAAGGTGACGCGGTAGCCATCCTCGGACCCGCTCTCGCCGACGGCCATCGCAAAATGCCCGTCGATGCCGTCGAGTTGCAGGAGGTCTTCGCCGTTCGCGGCAAAGGGCAGACGGCTGGCGTCGATGGTGTCGCCGACGCGCGCCTTCACCGCGCTCAGGCTGTCGAAGGTGGTGTCCGGGGCAAAGATCGGTGCCTCCGGCTCGACCGTCAACGGGTGCGTGCGACCGACCCGAAAGCGGCCGGGCTTCAGCACTGCGGCACCGGTCAGCGGCGGCAGGCGGAAACAGCCGTGCAGGCCGACAGGCTCACAGGTGGCGCGGCGCACGTGGATGACGAGGTCGATGTCAAGGGCTGGCGCATCCGGCACCGGGCGCACGATACGCTCCAGCCGGGCAATCGCGTGGTCATCCGGATAGTCGACGTGCAGCGCAATAGCATCCTTGTCGTTCCCGTCGAACCTCCATCTCGCGGCGGAGCTATATCCGTGGACATCCGATACCTGCGCCGCCGCCTCGATATCACCCGGCCACCCAGCGGGCCAGCTATCCGGCCCGTCCGGCGCGGGCATCGGATAGCCGAAGGGCACGCAGGGCCACTCTCCCTGCAGCCCGGCCAGCAGACCGTCCGCGCCGTCGACCGCGCTTTCCGTCAGCCACGGCGCGCTGTGAAACGGGCTGACCGATCTGCCGCCGGGCAAGGTAAAGGCGCAGGGTCCGATCATGCCGCCAAAGGCGCTGACACTGACCTCGCCGTGCTCCCAAGCCAGATGGCGCAGTGCGTCGTGAACGGCATTCCCCATCCCGGTCAGCCCCGCGCCTTGGTGTTTTCCTTCGACTGGACCGTCATGTCCCCCGAGGCAATCAGGGCCTCGATCTCGGCGGCGTCGATGCCGTGTTCGGCCAGAATATCCTGCCCATGTTGTCCAATCATCGGCGCCGGCCGGGTAATTTCAGCAGGCGTTTCGCTCATCCTGACGGCGGGTCCGACACATTTGACCGTCCCGGCAATCGGGTGCTCGTAGCTGGTCATCAGCCCCAGATGCACGACCTGCGGGTCCTGAGTCGCGCTGCGGAAATCCTTGACCTCGGCAGTCCAGACATCCGCGTCCAACAAAATCTCGAGCAGCGGATCACAATCGAAAGTCAGGGTGACCTTGTTGACCTCTTCCCAGATCTCGTCGCGCTTGGCGTAAAGCTGATCGCGGCTGTCGTATCGCAGCAGTTCCTCCGCCCCAAGGGTGCGCATCAGATGCCCGAACGGGCTCATCGCAATGGAAACATAGCGCCCATCCCTGGTGGCATAGATCCCGAAGGGCGCTTCTGCACCCGGATGACCGATACCGGAGTTGGGACGTTCAAAATCCTGATCGAGGTTCAGGACCGAGACATATTCCTGATTGAGATGGGCCATCATGCCGGCCATCAGGTTGACCTCGATCTTTTGACCCTTGCCGGATTTATGTCGCCAGATGATCGCCGACAGGATCGCGTAGACCATGTTCATCGCGCCAAGCTGGTCAGGCATCCCTGCTCCCAACGGCACCGGCGGTTGATCGGCCCTGCCCGTCGCTGCCGCCACGCCGGTCAACCCCTGGATCAGCATGTCCTGACCGGGACGCGACACATAGGGCCCGCTCTCGCCGTACCCCGAGCCGGAGCAATAGATAATCCGCTCGTTCACCGCGCGGAAATCCTCGTATCCGTAGCCAAGCTTGTCCATCACGCCGGGGCGAAAATTCTGCACAACCACGTCGGCATCCTTGGCCATCTCCATGATGATCTCGTGCACACGCGGCGATTTCAGGTTTAGCGCAATGGACCGCTTGTTGCGATTCCACGACAGGAACGACGGGCTTTCGCTCCCGCCGACCCACTTGTTGAAGAACGTCATGCCACGAAACATGTCGCCGGTTCCCGCACGTTCGATCTTGACGATGTCAGCGCCCATGTCGCCCAGCAGCTGCGTGGCGAAGGGGCCCTGCAGCAGGTGACTGAAGTCGAGCACTTTGATGCCGTCGAGGGCCTTTTCCATTTTGTGGATCTCCGCGGGTTACTTGACGTCTGGTTGAAAGAATTCGGGAACGTATCGGGGCGCGTTTGTCAGCCCGCCGTCCACCTTGAGGTCAATGCCGGTGGTAAAACCGGCAAGATCGGAAGCGAGGTAGACCGCCGCCTCGGCCACTTCCTCCGGTTGACCGATCCGGCCAAGGGGGTGCATCTTGACCCATGTCTTGGACAGGTGTTCGCCCAGATCGGCCACGACCTGCACGTTCATCGGGGTGTCGATGGTACCGGGCGAGATCGAGTTGACCCGCACATTGCTTGG
>CALFSV010000032.1 GCA_937916485.1 uncultured Paracoccaceae bacterium
ACTGATTTCGTCCTTTTGGACCACAAGGCGCACGGTTTGCCGGATGGCTGCCTTCAGGTTACAATGTGCCGCAGTAAAGATGATCTTGGAATGCTCGCGCGGCAAAGTGCCGACAAGTTCCGGGAACAGACCTTGTGTGGCCTTGAACAGTGGATCGAAAGGGCGAAGTCAAAAGGACAGTTCGCCTCAAACATACCCTCAAGGACGGCAGCCCTTTATATTGATGCTCAGATCGCTAGTGCGATGGAGCTACAGAAACAGGGCGCGGCTCAGGATGAATTAGAGCATGTCTTCAAACTTGCCCTGTCAGTATTTTCCTGAAAAATGGCACCCCTATTCTCGGCCATAGCTGTATTGTTTTCTCGAACCAGTCTGGCGAACTTGCCATTGGTGCGCGGGCGAAGAATGACGGTTTCGTTCACAAATAGAAATTACATCTCAGGCTGTCTGAAATATTTGGAATTTTATTAAAAATGCATACTACACCTTTATAGGGGTAGCACTGACATTCATTGACACTACACGTAACAACACCGATTGCCACAGGTTCTGTTCTTTAGGGTCAGGACTCATAACCAAAATATGACGGTTGCGGCGAGAGCGATTGCCGAGAGGAAGACCTTTGGACATCGATCATACCGGGTTGAGACGCGCCGCCAGTCCTTGAGCCTGCCGAACATCCGTTCAATGCGATTGCGGCGTCTATAGCGGCGTTTATCGTATCTGACGACCTTTTTGCGGGACTTGCGACCTGGGATGCAGGGCTTCGTACCCCTGTCTGACAAGGCTTCGCGGAACCAATCAGCATCATAGCCGCGATCGGCCAATAGCCATTCTGCATCCGGTAGACCGTTCAGCAAAGCCATCGCACCAGTGTAATCACTCACCTGACCAGCGGTGATGAAGAAGCGGATCGGGCGGCCGCTGGTGTCAGTGACAGCATGCAGCTTAGTGTTCATTCCGCCCTTGGTTTGCCCAATCAGGCGTCCACGCCCCCCTTTTTCAACCGCAGGCTTGATGCGGTGCGGTGTGCTTTGAGGTAGGTCGCATCAATTGAGATTGTCTTGTTGTCAGGGGCTTCTGCCGCCAATCCTGTCATGATCCGCGCAAATACGCCCATATCGCTCCAACGCTTCCAGCGGTTGTACAAGGTCTTGGGCGGACCATAGTCCGCGGGCGCATCACACCAACGTAAACCATTGCGATTGATGAAGATAATCCCGCTCAGTACACGCCGGTCATCAACGCGTTGTCGACCTCGGCTCTTTGGAAAGAATGGTCGAAGCCGCACCATCTGCGCTTCTGTCAGCCAATAAAGATTGCTCATCTATCCCCCAAATCATCGGGGTGCGTGAATCATGACAACAACGCAGCAGCAAGCAGTTTAATGGGTCCTGACCCTAGTTGCCGCTGTCGCCGTCGCGTCGGGCTTCAGAAAGTTCCGCACCGTCCCAAAATCCGACGATAATGCCCTTCGCCAGTTCCCCGCCTTTGCGGCCAGAAATGCGGCCATCAGAAACCGTGACGCGGTTGTGGTGCCCGCGAGACCATTGCGCCAGTCTGTCAGCAAGCCGCGCGCGCTCGGCACAGGACGCTTTGAGCCAGTCCAGCTCCGAGGCCTCACGCAATCGATGTTTGAGGTCTTGGCAAGCGACCCCCACGCCTTTGGGCTCGGAGACCGTATCGACGAGTTCTACCAATCGATCCAACGGCGCCGCAGCATTGATGGCCTCGGGCAAAAGTGCGGCATGGACCGGGAGGACACAATCGCCGTCGATCTCCGCGGCAATGTGATGACTTGCCAAAACACCGGGGCAAAGGGCGAGCACAAGATCGGTCACGTCGAGGACTTCGACGCGATTGCGCTCGATACCGCGACGCATTTTGCGTTCAGAGAGGAATGCATGGCTTGCCCCGTTGTCCAGCTCTGCAAAGGATCCTGCATGTTCCTCGAGGGCGAGTTCTTTAAGCAGAGCTGCGCCAACGAGTTTGCGTTTAACATGGGGATCATGATGGCGGCGGTCTGGCATTTGACGGGGTTGGTTGTGGTAGAGATCAAGCGATCAAATTGATGCAATCTTGGGTGGCCGCCTGGGGACCATTGGCAACTATTGCACGCGCAGCCCCCTCACAAAGCCAACAGCCCCATCACTCTAAATCGCAAGAACGCGCTCTTTGCGGGTCACGACGA
>CALFSV010000033.1 GCA_937916485.1 uncultured Paracoccaceae bacterium
GAATACCCACATTGGTCGGTCACATGCGTCGACACCGACGATGCACTGACGCATGCCCGCAAAATCAGTGGCGCGCCCAACATCGTGTTGCGGTCGGGGCAGCCGTTTCGCCTTGCGCTCGTGCGGTTGCAGGCATTGCCGCAAGCCGATTCACCTTACAAATCCGAGCATGTCTATGTCGTGATTGGCGGCGCAGGCGGGGTCGGGCGCATTTGGACAAGGCATGTGCTTAGGACTGCGAACGCCCAGGTGATTTGGCTCGGGCGGAGCCCTCTTGATGATAGGATCAGGGGACATTTGCGGAGCTGTGCCACCTCTGGTGCCGAACCAGTCTATATCCAGGCCGATGCACGAGATGCGGCGGCACTGGCAACTGCGCGGGACGAGATATTGCACCGATATGGCCGCATCGACGGGGTAGTGCTGTCGGCGATTGGATTGTCGGATGCGTCGATTGCGCGGATGAACGCGCAGCAGCTCGATACAGCGCTGACGGCAAAGCTTGATGTGACCGAGGCAGCGTTTGACATCTTTGCCGATTATATGTCCGCCTTCGGTTTGGTTTTCTCGTCCCTACAAAGCTTCTCGCGCATGGCAGGGCAGGGAAACTATGCGGCAGGGTCGACGTTTGCGGATTCGGCAGCACAGGTGGAGCGCGCCCAAGGCCGTCCCGTGACCGTGGTCAACTGGGGCTATTGGGCGGATGAAGGCATTGTCGCCACTCAGGATCACAAGGATCGTCAGGCGCGGTTTGGGCAACTTGGTCTGACGCAAGCGCGCGCCATGGCAGCTTTGGATTGGGCCATCGTAACGCAGGTTCCGCAGCTGGCGATTGCTGAGCTTAGTCCCGGCGCGACTATCAGTCTTGAGGATCCAAACCTCTGCCTGACGGAAAACGCTGGCCCTGACGGCGACTTCTATCCTCCTGCGCAAAGCCAGCTCCCTGATCCCCGTGTGCAAGATATCTATGGCCGCGTGGGTCCGCAGATGGACCGGTATGACCCGCAGATGGCCTTGGTTCTGTGCGCAGCGATGCAGGAAGTCGGCTTTCTTGGTGGCGATCCCAGTGTCGCCGAGGCTTCGATGCCCACGTTTTTGACCAAATGGCTCAATGAATCTCACCGCGTTCTGGATCGCAGCGTCGCGACACAATTGACCTTTGCCGAAGCGCTTGCTGCTTGGGACGCCGCTGTTGTCAAAGACCGGCATCATCCCGATCTAAAGGATCACATTGCGTTGGTGGATGCCACGTTGCGGGCATTGCCACAGATCCTCGCAGGCGACACTCCGGCCACGGATGTGATTTTTCCCGAAGGCAGATTCGATCTCGTGAGCGGTGTCTACGATGGCAGCATCGTCGCCGACTACTTTAACGACATCATGTGCGACGCGCTGGAAGCGACGATCAAGGCGCACATTGCTGCCAAGCCCGGCCAGCGTTTGCGCATCGCAGAGGTTGGCGCTGGCACGGGCGGCACCGCGCGCAAAGTCTTTGCGCGGCTCGCGCCCTATGCCGAGCATATCGAAACCTATCTCTTCACGGATCTGTCTAAGGCGTTCTTGATCAACGCTCGTCAGTCTTTCAGCGCGGACGCGCCGTATCTCGACACAGCGATTTTCAACGCGTCGTCCTTGCCCGGCGAACAGGGCTTGGAGGAAGGTAGCTATGACATCGTCATCGCCACCAACGTACTGCACGCCACGGCAGACATCCTACAAAGCGTGAGAAATGCCAAAGCGTTCCTCAAACGTGGCGGCGTGATCATGATCAACGAACTGATCCAACCCTCGTTGTTCAGCCACCTGACCTTTGGCTTGCTCGAAGGGTGGTGGGCCTATGATGACGCGCCGCTTCGGATGCAGGGCACACCAGCCTTGGACAGCGCGGCCTGGAACACGGTGCTGACGGTGTGTGGGTTCCAAGCGCAGCGACGTCTGAACCCCGAGGCCGAAGTGCTCGGTCAGCAAGTCTTTGTGGGCGAGAGCGATGGTGTTGTTGCACGTCACAGCGCGGTGGACGCGGTCGCTGATGCCAAACCCGAATTGGTTGCGGCAATGGTCGCTTCCGCACCGGTAGCAGTAACCTCCGCCCCCATACCTGAGGTGCCTATGGCTGACGTAAACATGGAAGCCTTACAGGCCCGTCTGGCCGAGAAAATTGCCCAAGCCATTGAGATCCCCAGCGCGCAGGTCGATCAGAATACGCGATTTGAACGGTATGGCGTGGACTCAATCCTGATTTTGCAATTGGTCAGCGGTTTGCGGGCCTACTTCCCGTCAGTGACGTCGACGCTTCTGTTTGAGGCGGACACTGTCGCGGCTTTGGCTGATCATTTGGCAGAAAATTGTCCCGGTGATGTGGCTGCATTTGTGGGTGTTGACCCTGCGGTCG
>CALFSV010000034.1 GCA_937916485.1 uncultured Paracoccaceae bacterium
CCCCGGCTCGATCCTAATCGTCGTCGGTGGGGTGTTGGTCGTTTGGCGAGAACGTAGGCGGAACAAACCGGCCTAACCGACGTGAGCGGCCCTTAACCGCCATTGGCCACCACCTAAAAATGCTGCGGTGCGGCCCGTCATTGCAGCCATTCGTGCAGAGCGCAGCATTTTGTTCGCTGAAACGTCGGTCTGCGGACGAAGCGTCCTTTCGCTGCAGTGAGACCAATGGGCGTTCTTGCACCATCTTGTTGATTATCCCCGCCACCTAGATCAGCTTACTAACAACACCTTCCTGATCCTTAAGGAATGGTACTCGTGCGCGTGCCTCAGCAATAAGTCCAAGATCGAGAACCGCAGAAACAGTCCCTTCAGCTTTGCTTGCCCGAGCGAGGTCAGCACCTGATGGGTCAATTATGCAACTCAATCCACAGAAACCATGCCCGTTTTCGGTGCCGCAATAATTGGCATAGACCATAAAGATGCCGTTCTCGTAAGCGCGGGAAGGGACGACGAGTTTCGACACCTGCTCCCAATCTTTGCCGCCTGCCGTGACCACCAAAACGACGTCCGCACCACCTAACGCTACGCTCCGCACGATTTCTGGAAACTCGCACTCATAGCAGATCACCATGGCAATTGTTGCATCTCCAAAGCGAAAAATTGAAAAACCAGATCCGGTTGCGAACCAGTCGGGTTCGTTCCCAATTGGTAAGACCGTCTTGCGATGGTTTGCCAGTGGTCTGCCGTGTTGGTCGATGAAGATGGCCGAGTTATAGACTGTGTCGCCATCCCTTTCGGGATATCCGTAGACGATGGCGATACTGAGTTTTTTTGCAATTGATTGGACGCGCTTTGCGAAGAGGCCGTCCTGCGTCTCGGCGCGTTGATGCAGTGCTTCGCCGATGTTGTAACCAGACATATACAATTCTGGAAAGACTACGAGATCCGCCCCCTCATCGGCAGCCTGTCGGGCTTGCGCTTCAAGCCAGCGGAAACGGTTTTCTGTTCCTGCCAAACTAGCATCGACCTGTGCTACTGAAATTTTCATCCCAGCGCTCCTAAGCCTGCACGGGCGCAAAGATGAGTCCTTGAAGTGCCTCCAATCCCTCGCCATTGCCCAGTTGGCCAACTGCTGTTTCCAAGGAGTCCGACCGGTCGCACCCCAGTTTGGGGCGCGCATATTTGTGGAATTTGGCTTTGACTTCGCCTTCTGTCACTGGATTTTCTGGATCGCCAAGCGCCTCGGTGTCACCGGAGGTGAGCGTTTGCCCATTCTTCAGGATCAACGTGACACTTGAGATGCGGTTGGCTGGGAATGCTGCGTTGTAGGTGTCGCTTTCGACCACGGCCATGCCGTCGGCAAGTCGTCTTATCTCAGGATCGCTGAAGCTTTGCTCCATGACATCATAAGGATCAACGCGCCCGCGAACCATGGCCACCGCAGTCGGATAGGCGGTGGAATATTGTGCCTCTTCGGTCGTAATCGGCGCGCGTTTGGCAAGTCGCTTTGAGTTGTGGAAGGTCGTGATTTCGATGCTTTCAACATCCTCAGACGTCAGGTTATGGGCTTGCCGCAGATCAAGAACAGCCTGAACAGGGGGCTGCGCCCACCGGCAGATGGGGTAGTGTTTGTAGTACTGTTCCGCAATGCGCCACGTTCGACCCAAATCATCCCAAAGATCAGCAACATCGTCCCCTTCGACGGTAACGGCTGGTGCGCCGGTAAACCCTTCCGCCGCTAGATAAGCCGCTGAAACACCAGCCATGGCCCCCCAACCGGAGCCGTCTTTAACCATGGTTGGTTGATCCACGACCCGCATCATCTGGCTGCGAGGTCCGTGGTATTCCGCAATGCCAATCGCTTCGCGGCTCTTGGAGGTATCCAACCCCATGATCCGAGCACCAAGAGAAGCCGCTGCAATGGCGATCCACGCACCTGACGTATGGTAGTCACCGGCGGTCCGGTGCAGCGCGATACCGGCTCGCGTTCCGATTTCATAACCAACAACCAAAGATGCAAGAAACGCTCTGTCATCTTTCAGATGCTCGGCTTGCGTGAACGACAAAAGCGCGGGAAGCACGCCGCACCCGACATGGCCTTTGGTCAGCTTGTGCCCATCATGGGCGTCCAGCGCGTCGATTGTGATACCGCCCGCAAGCGCGGCCCCGCCCGGACTGACCAGCCGTCCATCAAACAGCATCGCAACCTTGCGTCGCCCAGGAGCAAAATGCTCTGCAGCGTGGTCACGCATAATGCGAGACATGTTAGTGTCCGTCGCCCCAGCGGCGACGCCAAGCAGATCGAGTAGCCACTTTCGGCCAAGTCCAAGCATCTCTTCGGGGATGCTGTTAGCATCAGCCGAATGCAGAAATTCAATAAACGGTTGCGACATCTCGAGTTCCCCATGCTCAGTAACTTGGGATCAGTAAACGACCTTGCACGAAGCAGCACTTGGATAATAACGACATCATTCGTCGAAACTGCCACTGCACGGTTCTTGCTCATCCAAACCAGAGCGCAGCATCCGTCACATCGGCTCGAAGCAGGCTTGCAGCAGCGCAGCGCCAAGCCCAGTTTGGGGTGGCCTGAATGTCGGCTTCCTACATCTCGGGATGGATGGCTTGCGCTTGCAGCGAAGGTCTGCATTCCGCCCCTTGTGCTGATACCAACCTCGACGAGTTCTGTTTTTCGCACTTGCAGCGAAAGCTCGCCAATCTGCTTGCGGGTAATATTAAACACCTATTCGATCACCAAGGTATGTACTAGGCAAAGCCTGTAAATATGAACCTTCACACAACTGTGCTAAGAAAATCAAATGCCGTGCTCTCGCCAATAGCCAAAGCGCCCTCAATGAGGCCGGGACTGCGTTCAGAAACCTCGCTGACAGCAAATTGTACTCGACCATCAAGATATTGCTCCCTCAGATTATCGGGGCCAACATCAGGATGATGTACAGGTTGTGCCAGGTCCAGCTCAGTCACAATTTGTGGATTGGTAGCCCAGTCTTGTATCACCAGTTGCAACGGATTAGCCGCAGCTTTACCTAAGCAATCTGAAAGTTGGTCTAAAATCTCCTGCCTTAATTGGGCTGGTGATGATTGCCGTTGTTCTGGCGACCAGCCTACGAAGCCGAATAGCGCTCCTGGCTTCATTTCTGCGCAAGTGTGATCATGGACTTCGACAAGAGGTCCAGTTCGGCTGGCTATCCGACCAGATAATCCAGCATCTCTCCAAAAGGGCCTGTCGTAAATAACGACAGCCTTTGCATGACTGCTCATCCAAGTCGGTGTTTCTCGCATAGCTTTGATCAGGCTTGGTGGTGCCCATGGCATGCGGATAGTTGTGGCAACGACACGTAGTGGAGCTGCCACAATCACTCTTCGCGCAGTGATCATTTCCCCTGAATCCAGGCGTATGTTCATGCGCTCTGGTCCATCTTCAGAAAGCTCGGCAACTACAGCACCAGTGCGTATGTTGCTGGAACCAAGCCGCTCAGCAAGAGTGTCTATCAAAGTTGTTGGTCCACCAACAATACGAACCATTCCATCTTGTCCAGGCATTGGTTGATAGAGAGGTTCTGGCCCATAGCCTGTGATTACTGCGTTACCTTCGTTAAATTGTTCAAAGGTCTTGATATCAAGCTTATTCAGCCAACGAGCCACGACGGGTTGATATTTTGGCCAGACCCAAGTTGGGCCCAGATCAGCAACGACTTGAGTGCCGTCACTATCACGTACTGAACGGATGCGACCTCCTATTTGTGCATCTGCTTCCAGGACCTGCACGCTGATGCCCGCTTCGTGCAATGTTGCTGCTGCGGTAAGTCCAGATAAGCCAGCGCCAATAATAAGTACATCCATATTATAACCTTAATGTTGGTTACTGAAACATACATCGGTTTCAACAACACTGCGATGCAACATTCCATCAGATGATGTAAACAGGACAAAAGGTTTTCTTGAAGTTAGGTTAAGTTTAAGTGTTGATAAAATGAATAATTATTCCTCAAAATGGGTTTATACAGATGGATGCTGGATCCTGCCTAAACACCTAGAATAGCAATCAGCCCTCTTTCTGACAGCTTACCCTCTTCAACCAGTTCGAGAGCTTTTAGGCGTATGTCTGGCGCAACACTGTAGGCGTCCTCGCGCGTGCGCATAGCTGCAAGGGCGGACTTTTCTGACAAAGACCCTCTGCTGAGCATTTCCAGTGCCTTCAGGCTGGCTTGCGCGTTCTTGACGTTTTCCTCATCGCTTGTAGCCTCACTGCGTTTTGAGCCAGCCTTTGCCGCAGCGGTTGCTTTTGGTTCGTTGGGAAGCTTTTCTTCAATCTCCACATCATCAATCGCGC
>CALFSV010000035.1 GCA_937916485.1 uncultured Paracoccaceae bacterium
TCATTGGTGCCAACCATCACATAGCCTATCATGGGATCATTCCTTTTTCATTTTAGCACTGATTATTATTGGCACATTTCGTCGTCCATGTTGTGCCAAACCTCTGTGTCAATCCGGGGCAAGGGTGCGCGGCCCAAGATATCATCGCTTAGTTTTTCGGCCAACATGATGGTGGGGGCATTGGTGTTTCCGTTGGTGACGAACGGCATGATCGATGCATCGACCACGCGCAGCCCCGAGAGTCCGTGCACCCGCCCACCAGGATCAACCACGGCCCCAGTGTCGGTCGCAGCTCCCATCCGGGCAGTGCACGACAGGTGCCATTGTGTCGTGGCGTGTGTTCTCAGAACCTGATCGAGGTCTTCGTCCGATTGCGCCGCGTGTCCCGGGAATATCTCGTCTCCTTTGAGTTCGGAAAACGCGGGCTGATCAACCAGCTCGCGGACCAGACGGATGCCTTTGCGCATGATCTCGCGATCCCGACTGTCCCTGAGGTAGTTCACCAGAATGCGCGGTGGATCACCGGGTTTGGACGAACGCAGTTCAATCTTGCCCCGACTATGGGCGCGCATCAGGCCGACATGGATCTGAAAGGCGTGTTCCTGAAGTGGCTGCCAGGTTGCATCATCCACCGCGATCGGAGAAATGATGAGTTGCAGGTCGGGATACTCGACACCCGGGCCTGATCGTATGCACCCCAACCCTTCGAACAGGTTGGATGCCACGATACCGCTGCGTGTCGTGAGCCACTGAATCCCGGCCGCGAGCTTGGCTAAAGGCTTTGTCTTGGGCCAAAAGGAGACAGGTTGCTTGCATTTGTATTTCAGCACGAAGTCGGGGTGATCGTTCAGGTTTTGACCCACCCCGGGGAGATCGCAAAGCACGTCTATCCCCATATGCGCTAAATGGCCTGCAGGGCCGATGCCAGACAGCATCAGGATATGCGGCGAGCCAACCGCGCCAGCGCTCAGGATAACCTCGTTGTGAGCATGTGCCGTCAGGATTGTTCCGCCGCGGTCCTTATAGATCACGCCAGTGGCCCTGGTGCCGTCAAAGGCCAAACGCTGTACTTGCGCCTGCGTCAGGACAGTCAGATTTGAACGCCCCCGCGCCGGGTCAAGATAGGCGCGTGCGGTGCTCCATCGTTCACCTTTGAATACGGTACGGTCCGAGACGCCAAAACCTTCCTGGCAAAACCCACTCACATCATCGGTCACCGGATATCCCGCTTCTTCTCCGGCCTTGAGAAATGCCAGTGTCAGCGGATCCTGAGGTTTGGCGCGATGGACGTGAAGCGGGCCATCTCCTCCGCGAAATTCATCCTTGCCGCCGCCGTAGGTTTCCATGCGTTTGAAGTAAGGCAGCACGTCGGCATAGCCCCACCCCGGACATCCTGCTTGTTGCCAGCCTTCATAGTCCAAGGCGTGCCCGCGTATAAACACCATCCCGTTGATCGAAGAGGACCCGCCAATGGTCTTGCCTCGGTCATGCTGAATACGGCGCCCATTCAATTCGGGCTCAGGTTCGCCCTGAAAGGCCCAGTTGTGTTTGGTACTGTTCAGGTTCGACAAGACGGCGGCGGGCATTTTCAGGGAAAGCGCGGTGTTGTCCGGGCCTGCTTCCAGTAACAAAACCCGATTGCTTGCATCACTGGTCAGGCGGTTGGCCAAAACACAGCCTGCCGATCCCGCACCTACAATGATGTAATCAAATTCCATATCGGTCTTCCCTTGGCGTGATGACGAACCCAGCAGCGAATCCTGTGGTCCATGAACGGTTGCTTTGCGCATCCCCTGACTACCTTCCATACAGAATAACTTACCTTTTGACAATAAACTTACCAACGGTTAGTTAGAGAAATCACCGTCCGCTGGAGGTTTCCTGTGCAGCTTTTTTTTGACGTCCGCCCTGCAACGGCAGGGGCCGCTCCGTGAGCGCGCCTGTTGAATTCAAAGCCAAACTTGCCTGTCTTTATGCCGGGGCGGTTTGGGGCCTGTTCTGGATCCCTCTCAGGACACTCGAAGACGCCGGGTTGCACGGGCTGTGGATCACGGTTGTCTACTTTCTTGTCCCGACGATATGCCTCTTACCTGTCACCCTGTGGCGATGGCAGCATGTCCGTAAGGGCGGCATCCAATTGCAGATAACCGCAATGCTCTCGGGTGGGGCATTGCTGCTCTACTCAACCTCTATCGTTTACACCGAGGTTGTGCGCGCCATATTGCTGTTTTACCTCACACCGGTCTGGGCGACGATCCTGGCGCGTATCGTTCTGGGCGATGTGATTACACCGACCCGCATCGTCGCCATGGCGCTGGCCGTTGCCGGCATGCTGACCATATTCGGACTGGGTGTGCGGTTTCCGGTTCCGCAAAATATCGGGGACTGGCTCGGAGTGGGCGCCGGCGTCCTGTGGGCAGTCGCGGCGGTGCGCATTCGCATGAACAGTGATCATTCTGCTATCGAATTAACGGTCGGGTTCTTTCAGTGGTCTTTGGTGTTCTCGGTTGGTGCCGCGGTATTGCTGGCGTCTCACCATGCCCCAAGTGTCGCCCAGACCCTGCCCGCGATGCCGAAGCTGTTGATCTTCATGGTCCTGCTGATCTTGCCCGGAACCTACGCGTCCCTTTGGGGGCCGAAATTCCTCAGCCCTGGCCTGGTCGGCCTTTTGTTCATGACCGAAATTGTTGTCGGGGCAGTTTCCGTGGCCTTGTTGGCCGGAGAACCTTTTGGCGCGCGCGAATTAATTGGCGTAATCCTGATCACAGGGGCAAGCATGCTTGAACCGCTTTTGTCGCTTCGTCGCGCGCAAGCACGACGCAGCTGACAGGCCTTTACACCCGCAAGGATTTTTCCTGGAAAGCCTTGGAGCCCAGCGCAATTTGCGCAATCGTTTCGATCTTCTTGCGGGCTTCTTTATGTTTTGCGGCGCTGATCTCGTCAAAGGGCAACAATTTTGAGACCGCATATTCCATCTCGGAAACGGCTGCACTGGTTTCAACGGGATCGGGCAGCAGGCCTGCGCGGACCCAAATACCATCAATATGGACACCCAGGTGGCGGGCAACCCGCTCGGATTCATCCTCGGCCAAGAAGTGCTTCAACTCGTGCAGCAGGTTGCTGCGGATGCGTTCGTTGTTGGCAATCTGAACCCGCTGGCATTCCTCGTTATGCGGTACCTCTGAAATCAGAGACACCCAAGCCTGACAAACCCTGCGGTTGAAGATCGTTTCAAAGAAATTGGCAACAATAATGGCCCATAGCCGCTCGTAAGGGGTTTCAGCATAGCGGTAAAGCTCAACGACGGATTCGCTGAGCAACGAGTTTGACCTGCGAAACACCGCCTCAAGCAACGCGCTTTTGTCTTTGAAATGTTGCAGAACAACGCCTTTCGACACACCTGCGATATCGCCACCTTGTCCAGTGTTGTCTTGCGCAATCCATATCGAATCACTGCCTCAAAGGCTGCGCGGGAGAGCTCGGCGCGTCTGATAGATCGAATGGAACTGGATCGCATCTGATGAAAACCTCATTAAACGGCACTGCATCTCAGATTTAATTGTGGCGGCAAAATCAATAAGCTTCGTTAGCGTGTGGTGAACCCGACCTTGCTGGTGCCGCACCCAACGTGAGAGTCTTGTGGAGATAGCGGATGATCGTGTCCGCTTAAATTACGCGGACACGTATTTTGGCAAACCAAGGCAAACGCAAGCG